>JASHYW010000498.1 GCA_030042885.1 Streptosporangiaceae bacterium
GCCCAGTCACCCGCGTCAAGCGCGTCGAGGAGTCCCGATTCGCTCAGGCAGTACGCGTCATGGCGGCTTCCGTCGGCCGGATCGGAAATCCATGCCAGGCCCCCGGACAGCGTGCAGGCGACCAGGACTTTCATTCCGGTGGTCTTGTGCTTCCCGGAGTACAGCTCCGGGCGCGAGGCCCAGGACCAGCACGGAAGCAGAGTGCCGTCCACGATGTAACACGTCCCGGCGTAGAGTTCATCGGCGGTGGGAACGTAATCGATTAGCGCTTGTACAAGCAGCGGGGTAATTGCTGAAATAGCGCGGCTTATCGTGGGCTGCGAGACATCGTAAGCCTCGGCTATTTCGGCCTGGACCCGGTTCCTGCGCATGTACGTCAGCGTTACTGTGAGCGCGTTGCGCAGTCCCAGAATCGGCGGCCATCTGCGCATCCCTGGTTTAAGCTCGCGGGCCTCGATTTCCCCACACAGCTCCGCTATCCGCGCCTTGGTGATTCCGGTGGTATGATACATGACGATGGCCTGTTTCTCTGGATTGAGTCTGGTAACCCAATCTTTTCGGGAAACAGGCCATCCTTCACGGAGGCGCGCCGGAGTTTTCAGATTTCTCCTCAATCAGGACATTTCCTGAATAACCCTCATAGTTTCGGTCTTGCAAAACGCACTCAATCCAGCTGTCGCTGGAACGATCGAGACAACTTGGCGGCTGCGATGCAGGAGCGCTGCGTGGTCTTGCGTTCGGCAGTACAGTATTTGGCGAGTGACCGCGCAGGTGGCGGCGCCATCGGCCCCGTGCGGGCGGTCGCCGGGATCGGTGACAGGCCGACCTTGTCGGTTGGGAGGGACGCTCATGGCAAGGAAGCCGCTCAGTTACCTTGATGCCGTGAAACTGCTTGGCGGCGATAGCCGTACGGTAGCCGGGTTGAGCAGGGTCGCCGGGGTGGGGCTGGCTGTCGCTTCGGCTGGAAGTAGCGCTGCGCTGAGCCTGTTCGGCCTGAAGGACGAGGTCGAACGGCTGGGGCAGGAAGGAGTGGTTGCCCTGCGTAAGAGGTTCGCAGGGCTGAACCGGTTCAAGCGCAGTGAACTGATAGAGGCGGCACATGCGGTGCTTGTAGTCAGTGCCTTCTTCGCGGCTCTCGATGATCTAAGCGACGACCTGTACGCCGCGCTGGACACTGCGTCATTGGAATTGACCAAGGCTGAGCAGGCCACGCTGGCCAGTGGGTCGGGCGCTGCACCAGGATCGGTTAGGCTCGGTGATCTCGCTCGGGAGTTCAGTGCCCCAGGCGTAATCCCTGGCCTGGGCGCTGGCTGGGCCGACCGGGGCTGCGATCTGAAGGCCTATTACTCGGATCTTGCGAGACGTGTCCGCGGTTTCGCAGCTGGTACTTCTGTGTGGGATAAGCAAGACGAGACCACTCGTACCCGATGGACGGCAGGCATCAGCGACGAGCTTCCCCAGCGCGCGCTCGCCCGGTATGAGGAGCGGTTGGGCCAGTTGGCCGCGGAGTTCCCCGAGTTTGCCTTCTGGGCACACCGGGTTGGTGTGCAGACAGTACTCGACGAGCTTTACGCGGTCCGCCGAGACAACGCTGAGCTCGGGCAGGTTGTACAGACCTTGGCCATGCTGATGCAGTCTGCGACCCCGGAGGCGCTCGCAAGCACGATCCGTTCCGATCTGGTCACCCGTTACCGTAAGCAGCTTGACAGGCCGATAGCGGGAGCCGTGGCGAGCGCGATTCCGGACGAGGTGACGCTTCCTCATCTGAGAGAGCTTTATGTCAACCCGTCCTACCGGATGCTGCCCCGGGCTCAGGCATTGACCGATGAGGAATGGGTCAGCGAGCGCAGCTGGCAGGAAGTTATGCCGGGCGGCGATCTGTGGGCCTTGGTACTGGAGCATCTTATCTCCACAGACGCCACCCAGCGGACGCTCCCGCTCGATGAAGGCACGGTCAACGCGCTGCGCGAGCTGCGAAAGCTCCAGCGCAAAGAACGGATGGCAGCGGGAGAGGCGTACCGGCCGGGCAGTCACGGCGGCTACGTCGCCGCCGATGAGATCGGTGCCGGTTACAGCACGCAGCGGCTACGCGGTACCTTCTACCGCCTCGTAGAGTCCGCCGGGCTCCGTCGGATCACCTTCTACCACGCTCGCCACTCCGCGCTGTCCTACCTGCTCAACTCGGGTCAGGTGACGATCGCGGTGGTGGCCGCGTGGGCCGGGCACGCTGACGGCGGCGCCACCGCGCTCAAGCACTACATCCGGGTCCGGCCGGGCGACCTCGAAGCCGCCAGGGACGCGATCGCCGCGCTCCTCGGCGCGTGAGCGCGTCAGGTCAGATGTGAGAAATTGTGAGAAATTCGCAGCCAATGACAGGTCGTGAGAGGCCCAAGCTAGCCGGTAAGACGTCCTTGACCTGGCGTTTTGCCCTGGAGCGGGTGACGGGAATCGAACCCGCACTATCAGCTTGGGAAGCTGACGTTCTACCATTGAACTACACCCGCGCGCACCCGTGCTGGCCCGCCGTAGGCCAGGCTGCGCTGTGTTCGCCCAGACATCGTACCGGACCCGGTAGGTTGCCAGCGTGCTCCTCTCCGATCGCGACATCAAGACCGAGATCGAGTCCGGGCGGGTCAAGCTCGATCCGTACACATCCGAACTGATCCAGCCGTCCAGCATCGACGTCCGGCTGGACCGGTACTTCCGGGTCTTCGAGAACCATCGCTACCCGCACATCGACCCCGCGATCGAGCAGCCGGACCTGACCAGGCTGGTCGAGACGGAAAGCGAGGATCCTTTCGTCCTGCATCCCAACGAGTTCGTACTCGCCTCGACGTTCGAGGTTGTCA
>JASHYW010000499.1 GCA_030042885.1 Streptosporangiaceae bacterium
CCGTCCCGGTTCCCAAGGGGGGGTGGGAACCGGGGAGCCCGCCGCGGCGGCCGGGCGGGTCCCGGCTCCACGCCAGGACCCGCTCGCTGTTACACCCTGGCTGGGAGGTTCTGGTGGAACTCGGGGTAACTACCGGGGCGAATGTCCAAGCAGACCCACGGCGCGCTGGCGCACTCGAGCAGGCCGTGACCGAGCACATCCTCGCTCTGGCTGACCGAGCGGGGTACGGGGCCGCCCTGGTCGACGCGGCTGATGCCACCGTGACCACATGGCCGCAGTTCGCGCACACGGTCCGCGCGGCGGGCCGCGGCCTGTCACGGCGCGGCCTGCAAAACACCGATACGGTCGGCGTCTTCGTCCAGGACGCCGCCAGCCACGCCGTGGCGGTGCACGCCGTCCGCGCGGCCGGGGCCGTCGCCGCGCCCGTTCATCCGGCGGCCACGGTGGCGGACGTCGCCGCCCGCCTCAAGGCGTGCCGGGCCCGGCTGCTGATCACCTCGCCCGCGCTGGCCGAGCGCGCCGTCCAGGCCGCGGAACGGTCCTGGGTGCGTCAGGTATTCGCGTTCGGCGAGGCAGCGGGCACCACCCCGTTCGGCTCGCTGCTAGAAGCCGCCAAGCACGGTCAACACCATGGCACCGACCCCCTGGGCCCGAACGGCAGCACCTGGCCGGTGACCGGCGCCGTCGGCGAGCACATCCTCGCCCAGGCCGGGCTCACGTCGGCGGACGGGGCCGCGTTCGGACCGGAAGACGGGGATAGGGCCGGGCTCGGGCGGAGCGACGGGGATGAACACCGACTCTGGCTCACCCCCAGGGACGTCGTGGTCGCGGGACCGCCGTGCGGCGATCCGGACGCATACACCGCGCTGCTCGACCTGGCGCTGGCCGCCGGAGCCACCATCGTGGCGGCCCCGGCGGAGCGGGTCACGGCCGCGGTGCGGTCCTACAAGGGCACCGCCGCGATCGTGCCCCGTGGCACTGAAGTCCCCGGCCTTCCCGCAGCGCGGATCTTCTCGGTCGGTTAGGACCCGCCCGTGGCTGCGGCACGCGCCGGGCTCGCAGCAGATGGCGCTGGCCGAAGCACGGACCCTAGGCTCAGAAGTCCGGCGGGCGGTTCTCGTAGGGGGTGCTGAGCACCACGGTGGTGCGGGTCGAGACCCCGCCCAGGGTGCGGATCTGATACAAGAGCTCCTCGAGCGCGGCCGGCGAGGGAACCCTCACCTTGAGGATGTAGTTCTCGTCTCCCGCGACGCTGTGGCAGGCCTCGATCGCGGTCAGGTGCTCCAGCCGCTGCGGCAGGTCATCCGGGGCGGCAGCATCAAACGGCTTGACCGACACGAAGGCCGTCAGCGGCAGGCCGACATCCTCCGGGTTGAACATGGCGGCATAGCCCTTGATCACGCCGTCTTGCTCGAGCCTGCGCACCCGCTGGTGCACCGCCGACACCGACAGCCCGGCCTGCTTGGCCAGCTCGGTAAAGCTCATCCGGCCGTTGCGGGCCAGCAACGACACGATCTTGCGGTCGATCTCCTCCACGTGGTCACGTTAGCGCCATAGGTTCACCCCTGAGACATAACAATGTAACGGAATGATCTCGGCATTTACGCTAATGTAACGTGCGTGCGTGCCGGCGCGGCAGGCCGGACCATGCGCTGCGGCTGGCACGGACGGCTCGGTCGGCATCATCCCGCGGCCCGTGCGAGACTGTAGGGATGCAGCGGAACCCTGAAGAACTGTACGAACTCGGTCCCGCCGCGCCCGACATCGCGGACGCTCCGATGCTGCACTATCTCGAGGGCTTCATCGACGCGGGCAACGCGGGTCGCCTGCTCGCCGATCACTTGCTGCGCAACTTCTCCCCGGAGACGGTGGCGCGGTTCGACGCCGACAGGCTCCTCGACTACCGGTCCCGGCGTCCGTTGATGATCTACAACAACAGCCACTGGGAAAGCTACGACGCTCCCGAGCTGGCTCTCCACCTGCTCAGGGACTCCGGCGGGCGGCCCTTCCTGCTGCTGACCGGGCCGGAGCCCGATCACGAGTGGAAGCTATTCACCGACGCCGTCATGGGGCTGGTGGCGCGGATCGGGGCCGGGGTGGCGGTCAGCTTCCTCGGTATCCCGGCCGGCATGCCGCACACCCGGCCGCTCGGGGTTATCGCACACGCGACCCGCGAGGGCCTGATCAGCGGCCGTCAGCGGCTGCCGAGCCGGATTCAGCTGCCGGGCAGCGCGCACGCGCTGCTCGAGCTGCGGCTCGGCGAGGCGGGCCGCGACGCGATGGGCTTCGCCGTGCAGGTGCCGCACTACCTGGCGCAGGCCGTCTATCCCCCGGCCGCGCTGACCCTACTCGACTCAGTGACCGCGGCCACCGGGCTCGAGCTGCCTGACGCCGAGCTGCGCGAGGCCGCGGAACGGACGAACGAGGCGATCAAACGGCAGGTGGAGGAGTCCGCCGAGGTCGCCGAGCTGGTCCGCGCGCTCGAGGAGCAGTACGACACCGCAGCGCAGGCCGAGGGGGCACAGGGATTCGACGCCGAGGCTGGCGCCGGTCTGCTGCCCGAGGGCGAACCCATGCCCACCGCCGACGAGCTCGCAGCCCAGTTCGAGCGTTTCCTGGCTGAGAACCAGGGCCGCACCGACCCGCCGGATGCTTAGCCCTAAACCACGACGAGCTCACGCGTGGTGTTGTTAAGCCGCTCGCACCCGTCGGCGGTGCAGACTACGATGTCCTCGATCCGGGCGCCGTGCGGACCCGGGTAGATCCCAGGCTCCACGGAGAAGGCCATGCCCGGCTGGAGCGCTTCGCCGTTGCCGGCCACGATGTACGGATCCTCGTGCGACTCCAGGCCGATCCCATGGCCGGTCCGGTGGAAGAATGCCTCGCCGTAACCGGCCGCGGCGATCGGCTCGCGTGCGGCCGCGTCGACCGACTCGGCCGTCACCCCCGGCCGCACGGCAGCACACGCGGCCTCCTGGGCGTCGCGCAGGACCTTGTAGTACGCGCGGAACTCGGCGGGCGGCTCGCCGATCGCGTATGTCCGGGTGCTGTCCGAGCAGTACCCGGAGGGCATCGTGCCGCCGATGTCCACCACCACGACGTCCCCGTCGCGCAGGACCCGGTCGGAGACCTCGTGATGCGGGCTCGCGGCGTTGGGGCCCGAGGCCACGATCACGAAGTCCACCGTGGCGTGCCCCTCGGCCAGAATGGCCTCGGTGATCAGCGAGCCCACGGCCCGTTCGGTCACCCCCGGCCGCAACCAGCCGGGGACGCGCGCGTGCACGCGGTCGATGGCGGCGCCTGCTTCCCGGAGGGCCTCGACTTCGGCGGCGGTCTTCCTGATCCGGAGCGGGCGCAGCGCGCCGCTGGCCAGCGCCAGGCGCGCCGAAGGCAGTGCGTCGCGGAACTTCAGCACGAAAAGCGCCCACATCCGGTCGGAAAGGCCGACGGCCGCGACGTGCCCGAGCCTGCCCGCGACCATCCTGAACGGATCGGAATTTGGGACCGTCTCCTCCCAGGCGAC
>JASHYW010000500.1 GCA_030042885.1 Streptosporangiaceae bacterium
CACCTCGAGCCGGCGCAGCCCGGCCACGAGCTCACCGTAGGCCAGCCGGGCCCCGCCCGGCCCGCCGGCCACCGAGCCCGCACCCGGGGTAAGGCCCGCAGGCTCACTGCTCCAGCGCTGCGCGGCCAGGCCGAGCAGGACCTGCCGGGCCCCCGCGGCGGCACGGCCCAACGGCTCGCCCCCGTCCGGCATGGACCGGCTGCCGAACGTCCCGATGTCAAAGGGGCACAGGTCCGTGTCACCCTGCACCACCCGCACGTCGCCGGGCCGCGCGGCCAGTTCCTCGGCGACCAGCAGCCGGAACGCGGTCTGGTTGTCCTGCCCGACATCCACCTTGCCGGTGAACGCCGTCACCAGCCCGGACGGGGCCACATGCACCCACGCGCCACCGCCCGGCGGCCATCTCCTGCTAGCGGCGGCACGCGCAGGCCACACCACGACCAGGCCGTCGCCCAAGATGTCAAACCACTCCCGCTCCGGTGGCGGGCACAGGTCCCACGGCCGCCGCGGACGGGCCAGCGGCGGCACGGACCCGGACGCCTGCCGGGCCGGGCCACGGACCGACCCGGCCGCCCGGCACACCGCCCGGACGATCCGCGGATAACAGCCGCACCGGCACACGTTCGGCTCCAGCGCGGCCCGGATCAGGGCCTGGCCAGGGTTATCGTCGGCAGCCAGCAACGCCGCCGCCCGCAGCGCCATGCCCGGCGTGCAATACCCGCACTGGGACGCCTGCTCTTCGGCCAGCGCCTGCTGGACCGGATGCAGCCGCCCGCCGGAGGCCAGCCCCTCGATCGTGGTCACCGACCGGCCCGCCACCTCGGCCAGCGTGGTCTGGCAGGCCAGCACCGGCGCGCCGTCGACCAGCACCGTACACGCCCCGCACTGCCCCTCGCCACAGCCCGGCTTCACGCCGGTCAGGTCCAGATCAGTCCGCAGCAGCGCCAGCAGGCTCCGGCCCGGCTGCCCGCCCAGCTCGCACCGCTGGCCATTCACCACGGCACTGGCCCCCGGGCTTCCCCGGGCCGCAAGCCGCCCCGCAGCCACTGTCATGGCGCAACCTCCCACCGTGACACCGGCGGCGCCGCCCGGCACCGGCCTGAACATGCGGCCGCCCGCACCTTGACGCGTACGAGCCGCCCCGCGCGGGCGGCAAGGACCGAACGTCCTCCCTCAAGTCCTGACCAGCCCGTCACGGCGCGGACCCGGAGGCGAAGTACTGCTCGACGGCGCGGGCCAGCCCGGCCGCGATCACCTGCTGCCCGTGGCTGCTGGCCGCGATCGAGCCCTCGAAGGGGTCAGTGATGAACAGCGGCTCGACCAGCGCTCCCGGCATCGTGCTCGGCGTACTGAAGTAGCCTTTCTCGGCCGGGCCGAGCAGCAGCAGGTGCCCATAGGCGACATCCGCGGGCGTTAGCGACGAGCCGAGCCCCTGATCGGGCTGGACTCCGCCGTCGGGGATCTGCCAGCCCTGCGCGTTCATCGCGGCCAGGACGGCTGACTGCACCAGGCCGGCCAGCCGGCGGTTGTCGGCGGCGAACGGCCGGGCCGGGTCGTAAGCGGTGATGCAGCCGGCGTCCTGCGGCGCGCCGGAGTTGAAGTAGACGCCGATCAGCACGTCCGCGTGTGTCATGTCGGCGCAGACGTCCCTGGCCGCCACGTCGTCGTGGGAACCGGTGACACTCAGCAGGTCCCCGGACATATCGCCAGGCCCGAGCCGAAGGACCGACGACGGGCCGGTTCTGGACACCACCACCCGGAAGCCGGCGCGCCGCAGGAGCGCGGTCGTATCCAGCACCACGGGCAGGGTCTGATCGGCCTCGTCAATCACCTGCCCGGTGCTGGTGATACCCACCGCGCCGGGGTCCGGTCCGCCATGGCCCGCGTCCAGGAACACGGTCAGATGCCGGCTGCCGATCGTCGGCGGGAACGCCACGCACGCGCCGGGGCTGAAATAGGCTGGGTCGATGGCCGTGCCCCCGCCCGGGCCCTGGCCTGCGCGATGCGTGCCAGCGCTGGCCGGATGCGGATTCACTGCCGAGGCAGTCCGGCGGGCGCCAGCCGGCTGCAGTGACGGCAAGGATGCACGCTGAACGGCCACCAGCCCAACCACTAGCACCGCAGGCACCGCGACGATCACGGCAGCCCACCCGGAGACCCGGAGCAGGTGCATACAGTCATACTGCATGACCTGCATGAAGCAAACCTGAAGCGCTGATAAGCAGCCTGCTCTTCTGGAGGAGTTCGATCCGGCACAAGTCGCATCACCGGCTAAGCCGGGGCCGGCTTGGGCCGGTCTCCGATGACAAACGTTCGCACGCTGTCAAAGCCGCGCACCGTTGACCCGCGCCGGAACTGCCGCCAGATGCGCCGCTGCCGGGCGGCAGCTCCGGCCGGGATGGCCAGTTACACAGCATGGGTGGCGGCAGTTGCCGCTGGCGTGACTGCCGTCACGGTCGGCTGGCTCACGGCGGGCGACCCGGTCTTGTCAGGGATCAGTGTGGTGCACCAAGCGGGAAAGAAGGGCTCCCGACCTGTCCTGGCCGGTTCGTCGGCGCTTACACATCTCGCGCTTGAGGTCAACTCCGGCGCGTTGTCAGCCTGGTGATCCGCTCCTGACCGGCATACTTCGGGCGCGGGGGCAGGCCGGCGGCGCGGTTGGGTGCGCTGTAACAGAGCAGTTCCGGCTGAGGCGATCGGAAACCGTTTCGTCCGCCGCCTGCTGCCGTCGGGGTTGATGATGAGGGCCTCGTAGCCGTCGAGCTTGTCGACCAGGGCCAGGCCGGGCTCTCCGGCCACCGCCAGGGCGGTGGCCAGCGCGTCGGCCAGGCCGAGGTCTGGCCCGGTGACGGTGGCCGAGGCGGCGCGTGCAGCTGGCCGTCCCGAATGGGGATCGATGAGGTGCTCGCCCCGCTCGTAGGTCCCGGAGGTGGCGATCGCGCCGGCCAGCTCCACGATCGCGGCGAGACGGAGCGGTGCATGTGGGTCGGCGATGCCGATCCGGAAGGGCCTGCCGTCTCCTGGGTCGCCGGTACTGGCGATGTCGCCGGCGGCGTTGACCAGGACGCCGCAGATGCCGCGGGCGCCGAACGCGGCGAGCGCGTTCTGCGCCGCCCAGCCTTTGACGTATCCGGACGGGTCAAACCCGCCGGGCACGGCCCACGGGTCGAACCACCCTGCGGACAGGTCGCGGGCGACCGCGCAGCGGTCGAGGACCTCGGCGACCTCCGCGGGGGCCTGGGCGCTGGTGATCTCCCCCCTGCGCAGCCGGCTGACCGCGCTGTCGGGCTTCCAGGTACTGAAGATCGCATCGGCCCGGTGCAAGATGGCCACCGCTTCGGCCAGCTGCCTGCTGACCTCCTGGCCTGGCCATCCCGCAGCAGCGTCTGC
>JASHYW010000501.1 GCA_030042885.1 Streptosporangiaceae bacterium
GTCCCCCAGCCCGTTCACCCCGTTCGTCTCCCGTGCGCCCGGTCCCTCGTCGTCCCCCAGCCCGTTCACCCCGTTCGTCTCCCGTGCGCCCGGTCCCTCGTCGTCCCCCAGCCCGTTCACCCCGTTCGTCTCCCGTGCGCCCGGTCCCTCGGCGCCCCCTCTCAGGCGGTACGCGCGGCGTTCACCAAGGCGCCGTCGCCTGGGCAGGCCATACGCATCGCGGCCCAGGCCGGTGTCGCCATGTTCCACCAGGTACCTCCTGGACGTATTGTCCAGCCGCGCCGCGGGACAACTGCGCTATCCAACGAGTTTAGGTCGGCGCAAATCCGCTGCAGGACCTAGACGGCCAATTGTCATCAACTGCACATAATCGGGGGGTATTGCCCCGATGGCTGTGTGTATCAAATGCCGCATCTGCCCGCGGCTCGCGCCATGATAGGAACGGCAACCGGCAGGGGATACCCTCGAGACAGAAGCATTCAGCGGAGCGGCTATGGAGTCCTGGATCGTCTGGCTGATCGTGGCGGCGGTGCTCGGCGTTGCCGAACTCCTCACTACGACGCTCGCCCTCGGCCTGATCGCGGTGGCGGCCGTGGTCGCGGCGGTGGTCGGGGCGTTCCACCTCAGCTTCGCCCTGCAGCTGGCCGCGTTTGCCGTCGCGGCCGGCGCCGGGCTCGTCTTCGTCCGCCCGATCGCGCTGCGGCACCTCAAGCAGCCGCCGCAGCTGCGTAGCGGAACCGCCGCCCTCGTCGGCCGCACGGCGGTCGTGCTGGAGGAGGTCACCGACCACAGCGGGCGGATTCGCATCGACGGCGAAGAGTGGTCCTCGCGCACGTACGTCGACGACGCACCGGCGATTCCGGTGGGCACCAAGGTCGACGTGATGCAGATCAAAGGCGCCACCGCCCTTGTCTACCCCAGGGAGTAGCCATGACCTTGGCAGAGCCCATCATCGCAGCCGTAGTCGTGCTGATCGTCCTTATCGTGGTGATCCGTTCGGTGCGGATCGTGCCGCAGGCGCGGGCCCGCAACGTGGAGCGGTTCGGGCGTTACCGCAAGACGCTGGAGCCCGGGATGAACTTCATCATCCCGGTCATCGACCGGGTGAAGAAGGAGATCGACCTGCGCGAGCAGGTGGTCTCCTTCCGCGGCCAGCCGGTGATCACCGAGGACAACCTCGTGGTGCTCATCGACACCGTGCTGTTCTTCCAGGTGACCGACCCGCGGGCCGCCGACTACGAGATCGTTAACTACATCCAGGCGATCGAGCAGGTTACCGCCACGATGCTGCGCAGCGTCATCGGGTCGATGGACCTGGAGCAGACGCTGACCTCGCGCGACAAGATCAACAACATGCTGCGCGGCGTGCTCGACGACGCGTCGGGCAAGTGGGGCATCCGGGTCACCCGGGTGGAGATCAAGGCCATCGACCCGCCGCAGTCGGTCAAGGACGCGATGGAGAAGCAGATGCGCGCGGAGCGGGAGAAGCGCGCCACGATCCTGACCGCTGAGGGCGTCAGGCAGGCCAAGATCCTGACCGCCGAAGGCGAGAAGCAAAGCGCCATCCTGAGCGCCGAAGGCGCGAAGCAGAGCGCGATCCTGCGCGCCGAAGGCCAGGCGCAGGCGATTGCCACCGTCTTCCAGGCCGTGCACGACAACGACCCGGACCCCAAGCTGCTTGCTTACCAGTACCTGCAGACGCTGCCGCAGCTCGCGCAGGGCCCCGGCAATACGTTCTGGGTCATTCCGAGCGAGGTGACTGCCGCGATGAAGTCCATCGCCAGCGCCTTCGGCGGCGCGGACGCGGTGCCCGCCGGCGATGCCGAGCCGAGCCCGGCTAAGGACGCCAAGGGGAAGCACCGGAGCGAGCCTGCGGTGCAGGCCCCCGACAGCGCTCCCGCGCTGGGCGCCTCGCCCGCGGCTGGCCCCTCCGCGGCCGTCGGCACCCGGCCCGGGCTTGAGGCCATGCTCGCCGGTACCGTCCCGGGGACCAGCCTTGCCGATCCGCTCGGTGCCGGCGATCCGCTCGGCAGCGGGAGTCCCGCCGAAGCCGGACACGACGATACGGTGCAGGTTCCCGCCGTCACGCCGGAACCCGACATGCCCTCCGCCAATGGCGAGGTCGGCGGCTAGCTACCTGAGCAGCAGCAGCACCAGGACGCTGCCGATGAGCGCGGCCACCACGATGACCGCCAGCAGCCGGAGCGGATAGTACCGGTCCGGACGGGACTTGCCCGGCGCGGCGGGCGCCGGCTGCCGGACCGCGGGCTCAGCCGGTGTCTGCGACGGCGCCGGAGCGGCCGCCTGGGCGACCATGGGCTCGGCGCGTTGCGGGAAATCGGGTGCCTGCCGGTAGGCCGGATCGGCCGTGGTCTTGGGCAGTGACGGGGTGAATGCCGACCACGCGGTCTCCGCCGTGGTCGGCTCCTCAGCCTGCGGCGGCACACTGGGCCGCTGGAGGTCGGCCGGCGCGGCCGTGGCCTTCGCGGGCGTCCAGAAATCCCTCCAGCTCGGCGGCGCCTGCCCGGCGTCCTCCGGTGACGTGCGGTGACCGCCAGCTCGGTCCTGCCGTCCGAGGTCGGTATCTGGCACGGGCGGAATCGGCTGGCTGTCGTGCAGCCAGGATGAGGAAAACGGGTCCTGCCGGAGGGCGTCGGCAGCTGCGGCGGGATCCGGTGTACCGGTGACCGCGGCGCCGAAGGGCGCATCGCCTTGACGCCACGCCTGCCGGTTCCCGTTGGCCGCCGTGCTGCCCTGATCGGGCGCGGCATCCCAGCTCGCGTCGCTCTTCCGTACGGCGTCGCCGTTCCGCGTCACAGTGACGTCCCAGCTCGCGTCGGCGCCGCTCCTGGCGCTGTCGGTCCTGGCGCTGTCGGTCCTGGTGTCGTCGCCCGCGGCCGTGGCCGTGTCCGCCCGTGCGCCGGTGTCCCAGCGTGCGGCCTCACCGGTTGGCTGTCCCGCGTTGGCCTCGGCAGCCTTGTCGGACAGCGTGGCCGAACCGCGTAGCGCGGCCCGTATCCGCTCCGGGTCATACGCCTCCGGCGGCGCTACGCTGACGCCCGCACGGGCCCCGGCCACCGCAGCCGGGCTGGCCCCGGCGGGTCTGACCGGAAGGCCGGGGTCGGCCAGCACCTCCACACCGAGGCGCCGCCACCGTTCCTCCCATTCCGGCACGTCACCATCGCAGGCCCGGACGTACGCGGCCAGGATGGGCAGGCCGGGCAGGGACGGCCCGTGCTCTGCCTCCTTGAGGATGTCGCTTGGGTAGTGCGCCCGGGCCGCGAGTTCCTCATGCCCCAGCGCGGCCGTGTCGCGCAGCGCGCGAAGGTCGGCAAGGAACCGTTCCTTATCGTCGCCTTGGCCGGCGGACCACATTCCCCGCGCTTGCAACTGGGCACCTTCCCGTTGGACACGCCTAGGCTCGGGCACCGCCCCGTGCCCGTACCTCATCAACTGGGATTACGGGGCAGGGTACCGTGCCAGCAGCCGCGATGTCGCTGATACCGCGCATTTCGCATCAAGTGTCTCTCGTCAGGTCCCGGACCATACGCAGAACCGCTAATCCAGGCCCGTGGTTTCCAGCCGATCATGACGGGACGGCCGATCTGGCCGCTGGGCGAAGGGTCAGCCGTCACCAGATGCGCAGGCATGCCCACCACTCAGACGTGGATGGCCAGGCCGATCGTGAAGGCGATCCCGAACGCCAGCTGAAGCCGCCCGGTCTGCCCGAGCGTCTTGATCAGGGCCGGGCCCGACGCGCCCGCGCGGACGGACCGGATCGGAATCCGCGCCAGCGGCAGCGCCACCACGGTGATCAGGGTGAACGGGCGGAAGAAGGCCAGCAATGCCGCGACGCAGAACGGCAGCAGCAGCGCCAGCACGTACGCCGTCCGGCTCCGCGCGTCACCGAGCACGACCGCGAGCGTCCGCTTGCCCGCCAGCGTGTCGGTGCGGATGTCACGCAGGTTGTTGACCATCAGCAGCGCGCAGGCCAGCAGTCCGGCCGGCACCGAGGCGGCCAGCCCCAGCCAGCTGAGCCGGGACATCTGCACGTAGGCGGTGCCTGCCACCGCCACCACGCCGAAGAACACGAACACGAAGGCCTCGCCGAGGCCGTGGTATCCGTAAGGCCGCGGGCCGCCGGTATAGAACCAGGCGCCGGCGATGCACGCCATGCCCGCGGCCACCAGCCACCATGACGTCACGGCGGCCAGCGCCAACCCGGCCGCGCCGGCCACGCCGAAGCACCCGAACGCCGCGGCCATCACCTGCCGGGGCGGTGCGAGCCCCGCGGCGACCAGCCGGACCGGCCCGACCCGCTTGGCGTCGGAGCCGCGCACGCCGTCGCTGTAGTCGTTGGCGTAGTTGACCCCGATCTGAAGCGCGAGCGCGACCACCAGCGCCAGGGCCGCCCGCCACCAGGAGAACCGGTCGTAACCGGCGGCGACTCCCGAGCCGATCAGCACCGGCACCACGGCTGCGGGCAGCGTCCTGGGCCGCGTCCCGGCCAGCCATTCCCGAGCATCAGCCACCCCCAGATCCTAGCCCTGGTTGCCGGGAGGCCTGTTACTCGGCGATCCTCGTGTGCAGGCGCAGCGCCGGGACGGCGGCGCCCACGTCCAGTTCGCTCCGGGCGCCGTCGGCGGCCCAGCCGGCCGACTCGAGGAACTGCCGCAGCGTCGAATCCGCGGCCAGCACCCACATGGCCACGGTGTGGAAGCCATCTTGCGCAAGCGTGTCCGCGGCCGCGTGCAGCAGCCTGCTGCCGTGCCCGTGCCCGGTCTGTTCCGGCGCGACGCGCAGCTCGTACAGTTCGCCATCGGTGCCGGGCCATCGGTCGGCGTCGGTGGCCGGCCCCGCGGAGACGAACCCGACCACCGCGCGCGGCGGGGCTTGCTCGACCGCGACCAGCACCCGGTGCCTGCTGGTCGGCGGGTTGCCGATCGCCTCCCGCCACCGGTCGCGCCATACCGTCTCCGCCTCATCGCCGGTCAGTTCGGCCAGCAGCGCATCCGGGACGATCCCGGCGTACCCGCACCGCCAGCTTGCCACCTGCACCCGGGCCAGGCTGGCGGCGTCGGCCTCGCGGGCCGGGCGCACGAAGCCCCCGCCCCGCGCCGCGCCAGGCGAATCCGCGCCGGGCGAATCCGGCCCGGTCGGGTTCACGTGTCCGGGTGGGCGATCAGCGTGATGTCGCGGGCCGCGCCGGTCGCGGCCGAGGTGGCCATCGCCGCATAGACCTGCAGGGCCGCGCTGACCGGTCGCAGCCGGCTGGCCGGCCGGTACGACCCGAGGGTGGCCAGCACGCGATCGCGGCGCGAGGCGAGCTCCGCCTCGCTCACGTCCAGCCGAAGCTCCCGGCGCGGGATGTCGATCACCACCGTGTCGCCCGGCTCGGCCAGGGCGATCGCCCCGCCCGTCGCCGCCTCCGGCGCGGCATGGCAGACCGACAGGCCCGAAGTCCCGCCGGAGAACCGCCCGTCAGTGATCAGGGCACAGGCCCGGCCGAGCCCCTTGCCCTTCAGGAAGCTGGTCGGATACAGCATTTCCTGCATGCCTGGACCGCCGCGCGGGCCCTCGTAGCGGATGATCACCACGTCACCCGGCTTGACCGCGCCGCCCAGGATGCCCGCCACCGCGTCTTCCTGGCTCTCGAACACCACCGCGGGCCCGGAGAACTGCCACAGCTCCTCGGGAACCCCGGCGGTCTTGATGATGGCGCCGTCGGGGGCGAGGTTCCCGTACAGCACGGCCAGCCCGCCGTCCGCGGAGTAGGCGTGCTCGACATCACGGATGCAGCCGGAGACCTGGTCGGTATCCAGCGTGTCCCAGCGGGCC
>JASHYW010000502.1 GCA_030042885.1 Streptosporangiaceae bacterium
GGACTTCGTGGGCGCGGGCGATCAGCACCGGGACGGCCAGGCCCTCTCGCTCGAAGCCTTCGCCGACCGTCTTGCGCTGCAGGTAGCGGGCGTGAATGCCCTCCAGGACCACGGCGAGCTTGAAGTAGCCGAACGCCATGTAGTAGCCGATCCGGGAGATGTCACGTCCGGTGCGCCGGGCGTACTCGGCCGCGAACTCGGCGCGGGTCCAGAATCCGGGGCTGGCCGTGGCGTCCGTGGACAGCCCGGGGGCATCGGCAGGGATGCCGGCCGGGGTGAGCCAGCCTTCCTCGCCGGGATCGGTCCAGTAGACCAGGGTCAGGCCCAGGTCCGCCAGCGGGTCGCCGAGAGTGGCCATCTCCCAGTCCACGACGGCGGTGATGCGCGGCCGCGGCGACAGCGTCACCAGCACGTTGTCCAGCCTGAAGTCTCCGTGGACCAGCGTCACGTCGCCTTCGGCGGGGAGCGCGGCGGTGAGCCGGTCCACCAGCTCGCCGTAACCCGGCATCTTCCTGGTCGCCGACAGCTCCCACTGCCGCTGCCAGCGGTCGAGCTGGCGCCGCAGGTACCCGGCGCCCCGGCCGAGGTCGCCGAGCCCGACCGCGGCCACGTCGACGCCGTGGATCGCGGCGAGCATGTCGGCCAGGCACCGCGAGAGGTCCGCGGCCTGCGGCTCGGTCAGCACGGCGGTGTCGGCGCGGGTGCGGAGCACCACGCCGGGCACGTGCTCCATGACGTAGAACGGCGCGCCGATCACGTCGTCGTCGGTGCCTGACGCCACCAGCGGGGCCACCGGCACCTGCGTGCCCGCCAGCGCGGTCAGCACGCGGAATTCCCTGGACATGTCGTGAGCGGTGGGCAGCACATGGCCGAGCGGCGGTCTGCGCAGCACCAGCAGCCTGCTCCCGGACGGCCCCGAGACCGTCAGGCGGTAGGTCAGGTTGGAGCGGCCACCGGCGATGAGCTGGACGTCGGTCAGCTCCAGCGGCTCACCCTGGACGTTGTCGTTGAGCCAGCCTGCCAGGCGCGCAGGGCTGGAGATTCCCGGCGGAGTGCTGCTTACGACCATGATCTACCGAATAGTAGGAGGACGGCATGCAAAATCCTAACGAGGCAACCTCTGGACTAATCGCCGACGCTGACGTAAGCAGGTAGAGGAACCTAGAAGGTCTAGACCGTTCGATCTTTGGGGAGGAACCCCGTGGCGGACGCGTGGATGCCGGGCGCGAGGTGCATACGGGCGGAGACGGACGGGGGACAACTGAAGGGAGGCGCGCCGCGGGTCGTCTGGCTGACTCTGGGGGCTGACCCCCGGATCGTTTCGGCGTGGTCGGCCGCGCAGCGGCTCAATCAGGAGAATCGGCCTCCTCACCTGGTGTGGGATCCGCTGACAGGCGACATCGCGCAGCTGCTGCCGATCGTCAGGGCCGGCTGTGCGCTCGGCACTCCCGAGGACCTCGAGTATGCGCCGGACAAGCTGCCGCACCACCCTGCGGGCGTGAACCGCGAGGGCAGGCTGTGCGTCCAGATCGGAGTGCTCGGCTCGGCCAAGGATCCGTTCACCAGGTACCAGATGATGGGACTGGGCGAGATCCTCGGCTGGCTCGACTCATGGCAGATCCCGCGGCGCTGGCCGGCCGGCCAGCCGGCCCCGTTCCGCCAGGCGACCAGGCCGCGCAGCCGGGCGCTGTGGGCTCTGGGCGGGCACTTCGGCGCCTCGCAGGTGCCCGACTGCGAGAGCATCGGCCCCGGCGGCATCGACATTGACCAACTCACGCACGCGGACACCATCACGCCCGAGCTGGCCGAACCGCCGCTCCCCCAGCCGACCCCGATCCGGCTGGGCCCCCGGACGCTCACCGCCGCCGGCGTTTTACCCCGCGAGCCAGAGGGCTCTAAGGCGCCACGAAGCGAGCGGAGACACACGCCCGCGAGTTCCCCGCGAGCCAAAGGGGCGCGGGCCGCCTGGACTGTGTTTGTTCCCCCAAGCCCACCCCAGAGGCGAGGAACGAGTGACGAGGGAAGGCGGTGCCTCAAAGCGCCCCCGGAGGCGAGTGGGAAGATAGAGCATGCCTGACCTCTCGAGCACCCCGCGCACCGAGCTGCACCGGCACCGCGAGCGCGGGCGCACCGACCGTGATGACCTGTACGCCGTCCTCGACGCCGGGCTGATCTGCCACCTCGGGGTCATCGCCGACGGTGTTCCGCGCGTGCTGCCGACCGGATACGGCCGGCTGGGCGACACCCTCTACCTGCACGGGTCGTCGGCAAACTCGACGTTCATGGCCGGGGCCGGGCACGAGGTATGCGTCACCGTCACGCACCTGGACGGGCTTGTCTGCGCCAGGTCGGTCCTCAACCATTCGATGAACTACCGCAGCGCCATGATCTTCGGCGCGGCCCGGCTGGTCGCCGATCCCGCAGAGGAGATGCTGGCCCTGCGCACCATCACCGAGCACCTGACCCCGGGGCAGTGGTCCTATGTGCGGCAGCCCACCAAGAAGGAGCTGGCCGCGACGTCGGTCCTGGCCGTGCCGCTCACCGAGGCCTCGGTCAAGATCCGGGCCGGCGGCCCGTCGGATGAACCGGAGGATTACCAGCTGGACTTGTGGGCCGGCGTGGTGCCGGTCACCACGGTGTTCGGAGAGCCGGAGCCTGACGCCGCCCTGCGTCCCGGCATCGCCGTCCCGCCGCACATCCTCAAGCGCGGCGTGTGAAACCAAGGAGCGTTCGGTAAAAGAGGGTTTTAACTGGCAACGCACGGAAGCCGAGGCCGTACGCTGTGAGGGTGAACGACCGGCTCGTGTGGATCGACTGCGAGATGACGGGGCTCGATATCGAGCGGGACGCCCTCGTCGAGATCGCGTGCCTGGTAACCGACGCCAAACTCAACCTGCTCGACGAGGGCGTGGACCTGGTCATCAAGCCGCCGGCGGAGGCGCTCGCCGCGATGCCGGACGTGGTCCGGGACATGCACACCGCATCCGGGCTGCTGGCCGAGCTGCCGAGCGGGATCCCGGTCGCCGAGGCGGCCGAGCGCGTGCTCGGCTACGTACGCGGTCATATCACCGAGCCCAGGAAGGTGCCGCTGTGCGGTAACTCCATCGCCACCGACCGCTGGTTCATCGCCCGTGACATGCCAGAACTCGACGCCTACCTGCAC
>JASHYW010000503.1 GCA_030042885.1 Streptosporangiaceae bacterium
AGCAGCGCCCGCAACCGGTACTCGCCGATCACGCGCGGGTCGTCCGCGGCCAGTGCCTTCATCTCGGCTCCCCGTGAATGAGTCCTGCGCTTCACATTTTGCGGCATACCCGCCGGGCCTCGTACCGCCGATGCGCGGGAATGTTGCCGGCCCGTTGAACGAGCCGGCCGCGAAGGCGCCCCGGCTGAGCTCAGGGCTGGTAGCGGTAGCCCATGCCGGGTTCGGTCAGCAGGTGGCGGGGACGGGCCGGGTTGGCTTCCAGCTTGCGGCGCAAGCGTGCCATGTGAAAGCGGAGATAGTTGGTGCGCTCCTGGAATCCCGGGCCCCAGACGCCGGTCAGCAGCTCCGCCGACGGGACGAGCTGGCCCGGACGGCGCACCAGGAATTCCAGGATCCGCCATTCGGTGGGCGTGAGGCGGAGCGTGGTCTCGCCTTGCTCGCCACCGACCCCGGCGCCGGCCTCCCCGGCACCCGCCTCCCCGGCACCCGCCTCCCCGGCACCCGCCTCCCCGGCACCAGCGCCCCCGGCACCAGCGCCCCCGGCACCAGCGCCCCCGGTACCAGCGTTTCCGGCGGGCGTCACCTGGTGCGCGGCCAGGTCCACCCGCCACCGGCCGATCGTGGCCTGCCGCGGCTGGTCCTGGCCGGCCTCGCCCTCGTCGCGCCGCAGCGCGGCGCGTAGCCTGGCCAGCAGCTCGCCCATCGCGAATGGCTTGGTGACGTAGTCGTCGGCGCCCACGTCCAGGGCGCCGATCTTGTCGCCGGGGCTGGTCCGGCCGGACAGCACGATGATCGGCGCCTTGCACCACCGGCGGAGCTCGACGATCACCTCGGTGCCGTCGATGTCCGGCAGGCCGAGGTCGAGGATGATCGCATCCGGAGGATCGCTAGCGGCCACGGCCAGCGCCTCCCGCCCGCTGCGCGCCGTGAGCACGTCGTACTGCCGGGCCCGGAGGTTGATCCGCAGCGCGCGCATCAGCTCGGGCTGGTCCTCCACGACCAGGATCGCGCTCGGGCGCGCCCGGCCGGGACCCGGGGCCCCGGCTCCCGGCCGGGCGTCGTCTAGTTCAGCCACGTGCGGCTCAGCCGCCGGACTTGGCCGACAGCTCGTCGAGCTTGATGTTCAGGGTGAGCACGTTGACCGTCGGCTCGCCCAGGAAGCCGAGCGTCCGGCCGGTGATGTTCTCTGTGACCAGGTTGCGGACCTCGGACACCGGCAGGTGCCGGGCCGCGGCCACCCGCGGGACCTGCATGTACGCGTTCGCGGGCGAGATGTCCGGGTCAAGCCCGGACCCCGACGCGGTCACCGCGTCCGACGGTATCTGCGAGATCGGCACGTGGTCGAACGCGGAGATCTGCTTCTGCCGCTGCTGGATCAGCTGGACCTGGGCCGGGTTGTTCGGCCCGTAGTTGGACGCCGACGAGTAGGTGGGGTCGCAGCCGTAGTCGCCCTTGGGCGCCGGGGAGGGGATCGCGAACGAGGGCCGCGGCTGGAAGTACTGCGGCAGCGGGTTGCCCTTGGCGTCGGTGAACTCCTGGCACAGCAGGCCCGACCCCACCACGTGGCCGTTGTAGCTCACCAGCGAGCCGTTGGCCTTGTTGTGGAAGAACACCTGGGCGAAGCCCACCATGACCAGCGGGTAGATGAGCCCGCAGATCACGGTGAACACCAGCAGGGTGCGGAACCCGGCAATGTGCTGCCTGACGATGACGGGAAGGCGGTTCATGCCGATCACTTACCAAATCCGGGAATGTTCTGGACGATCAGGTCGATGGCCCAGATGCCGATGAACGGGATGATCAGCCCGCCCACGCCGTAGATCCACAGGTTCCTGCGGAGCATCGACGACGCGGAGGCCGGCTTGTAGCGCACGCCGCGCAGCGCCAGCGGGATCAGCGCCACGATGATCAGCGCGTTGAAGATGATCGCCGAGGTGATCGCCGACTTCGGGCTGTACAGGTGCAGGATGTTCAGCTTGGCCAGGCCGGGGATCACCGCCGAGAACATGGCCGGGATGATGGCGAAGTACTTGGCCACGTCGTTGGTGATGGAGAACGTGGTCAGCGCGCCCCGGGTGATCAGCAGCTGCTTGCCGATCTCCACGATCTCGATGAGCTTGGTGGGGTTGGAGTCCAGGTCCACCATGTTCCCGGCCTCCTTGGCGGCCGAGGTACCGGTGTTCATGGCCACGCCGACGTCGGCCTGGGCCAGCGCCGGCGCGTCGTTGGTGCCGTCGCCGGTCATCGCGACTAGATGGCCGCCCTGCTGCTCCTTGCGGATCAGCGCCATCTTGTCTTCCGGCGTCGCCTCGGCCAGGAAGTCGTCCACGCCGGACTCGTCCGCGATCGCCTTGGCCGTCAGCGGGTTGTCACCGGTGATCATGACGGTCCTGATGCCCATCTTGCGCATCTCGGCGAACCGCTCGGAGATGCCCTCCTTGACGATGTCCTTGAGGTGGATCACGCCCATGGCCCGGGCGGTGCCGTTGGCCTTCTCGGCCACCACTAGCGGGGTGCCGCCGGCCGCGGAGATCCCGTCCACCAGCGGGCCCAGGTCGTCCGGGGGCGTGCCGCCGCTGGCGCGGATCCAGTCCCGGACCGCGCTGGAGGCGCCCTTGCGCACCTGCCGCCCGTCGGCCAGGTCGATGCCGCTCATCCTGGTCTGCGCGGTGAACTCGACGAAATCAGCGCCGGCCAGCTCGCCCTGGGCCCGTTCCCGCAGGCCGTACTGGTTCTTGGCCAGCACCGCGATGGACCGGCCCTCCGGCGTGTAGTCCGCCATCGAGGACAGCTGGGCCGCGTCGGCCAGCTCCTCCCTCGAAGCCCCGCCGACCGGCAGGAACTCCGTCGCCTGCCGGTTGCCGATGGTGATCGTGCCGGTCTTGTCCAGCAGCAGCGTGTTCACGTCGCCCGCCGCCTCGACCGCGCGGCCGGACATGGCCAGCACGTTGCGCTGCACCAGCCGGTCCATGCCGGCGATGCCGATCGCGGACAGTAGCGCGCCGATGGTGGTCGGGATCAGCGCCACCAGCAGCGCGACCAGGATCACCAGGGTCTGCGGCGCCTTGGAGTAGAACGCCATCGGCTGCAGCGTGATCACCGCGAGCATGAAGATGATGGTCAGCGAGGCCAGCAGGATGTTCAGCGCGATCTCGTTCGGCGTCTTCTGCCGCTGGGCCCCCTCGACCAGGGCGATCATCCGGTCGATGAAGGTCTCACCGGGCTTGGAGGTGATCTTGACCACGATCCGGTCGGACAGCACGGTGGTGCCGCCGGTCACCGCGGACCGGTCGCCGCCGGACTCGCGGATGACCGGGGCGGACTCGCCGGTGATCGCCGACTCGTCCACCGACGCGATGCCCTCGACCACGTCCCCGTCACCGGGGATGACCTGGCCGGCCTCGACCACCACGTGGTCGCCGAGCTGCAGGCTCGTGCCGGGCACGGACTCCTCGCGCAGCGCCGAGGCCTCCATCCCCGGCTGCCAGTTGGTCAGCCGGCGCGCCATCGTCTCGCGCTTGGCCCGGCGCAGCGTGGCGGCCTGCGCCTTGCCTCGTCCTTCGGCCACCGCCTCGGCCA
This sequence comes from Streptosporangiaceae bacterium, assembly GCA_030042885.1. The sequence continues at coordinate 3,580 of JASHYW010000503.1, forward strand.
GGTTGGCGAACACCACGGTCAGCCACAGCCAGACGATGATGGTCCAGTTGAACACCGACGGCGAGCGGATCCCGGTGTACATGCACAGCAGGGCGCCGATCTCGACCACGAACATGACCGGGTTCTTGATCTGCACCCGCGGGTCCAGCTTCTTGAACGCATCCGGGAGCGACTTCCACACCATCTTCGGGTCGAGCAGGCCGCCGCTGACCCGGCGTGGCTCAGCCTGGGCCTGCTGGGGGCCGGCGCCCGCCGGGACTCCGGGGGTCTCAGTTGTCACAGACATCAGTGCAGTCCTTCTGCGAACACTCCCAGCGCGAGCGCGGGGAAGTAAGTCAGGCCGACGAGGATGAGGATCACGCCGACGAGCATGACGGAGAACAGCGGCGTCCTGGTATCCAGGGTTCCGGCGCTGGCCGGCACCGGGCTCTGTCTGGCCAGCGACCCGGCCAGGCCGAGGGCGAAGATCTCTGGCGCGAACCGGCCGAGCAGCATGTCGATGCCGCCGGTGATCTGGTAGAACGGGGCCGCGGTGCCTAGGCCGGCGAAGGCCGACCCGTTGTTGTTGGCCATCGAGGCGTACGCGTAGACGATCTCGGTCAGCCCGTGCGGCCCGGGGTTGAAGATCCCGTTCTGGCCCCAGTGCGTGCCGATCGCGATCCCCGAAAAGGTCAGGATGATCACCGGCAGGGTCAGGAAGTACAGCGACGCGTACTTCATCTCGGCGGGCCGGATCTTCTTGCCGATGTACTCAGGCGTCCGGCCGACCATGAGCCCGGCCACGAACACGGTGACGGTGGCCAGGATCAAGATGCCATACATGCCGGCCCCGATCCCGCCGGGCGCGATTTCGCCGAGGGCGATGTCGAACAGCGCGATCCCGCCGCCGAACGGCGTCAGCGAGTCGTGGAAGCAGTTCACCGCGCCGGTCGATGTCACCGTGGTGGACGCCGCGAACACCGAGCAGCCCGGCGGGCCGAACCTGGTCTCCACGCCCTCGTACGTGCCGTGCGCCAGCTGCGGTGCGGTGCCGGCCAGGCCCAGGTGGGCCTCGAAGAAGCTGATCCCGCCGACGGCGCATGCCCAGATGACGACCATCACGGCGACCAGCGCGTAACCCTGCCGGTTGTCGCCCACCATCTTGCCGAACGCGCGCGGGGTGGCGAACGGGATCAGCAGCAGCGTGAAGATCTCGAAGATGTTCGTGAATGGGTTCGGGTTCTCGAACGGGTGGGCCGAGTTGGTGTTCATCCAGCCGCCGCCGTTGTTCCCCATGTTCTTGATGATTTCCTGCGAGGCCACCGCCCCGCCGGGGATGGTCTGGTGGCCGCC
>JASHYW010000058.1 GCA_030042885.1 Streptosporangiaceae bacterium
AGCCGTCGTCATGAGATACAGCGGTGGCGGCGGGCTGACCGTGCAGGCGCCCGACAGGAGCACGTGCGGCTGGCGGCGGCAGAGCTGATCGAGGCGGGGGCCAGCGAGTGGGACGGTAGTTCGTCGGGCGAGATCCGATATGGGCCGGATTGCGGTGAGCCAGAGATACTGAGATATGGACCGCGAGCGCGCGGAAACTTACCTGCGGCTGGTGGCCGAGGCGGAGGTACGCGACGCCGCGCGGGCCACCCCGGTCTCGGCCGGGCGCTGGCTCGCCGCCGGGGCCGACGCGAGCTTGGACAGGATGAGGTGGGTGGCGCTGGCGCTGACCAGTGTGCGCGCGGTCGGGGTCGAGACCGCCGAGGCCGTCCTGGCCGACTTGGCCGGCGCGTTGGGCGCGCGGCCGGGTTCTGGCCGAGGCCGGCCGATGCTGGGTGAGGCGCCCTCGCTGCCTCACGGGCCGTGGCGGGCTCCGTGGTTCACCTGGCCGGCTCTTGACAGCCAGGTCAGACCGGGGTCCCCGCGGCCGGCAAGCTCCTGGAGTCCGGGCCAGGGCCGGCCGGCCCGGCTCGTGCCGCTGGGGCTGACGGTCTGGTATTGCCATGACGGCAGGGATGGAGAGCTGCACTTGCTGTCGTACTCCCGGACTGCCTCCGGGGCGCGGTTCGCCGTCGCCTGGCGGATGAGCTCGTTGGCCGCGGGCGGCGGGCACCCGCTTCCGTCCGGCCTGTTCGGGGTCACCGATGACCAGGGAGCCTGCTATCGCCTGTCCTTTACCGGCTCTGGCGGTCCGGACTCGGTGGGCGAGGTACGGCTGCGCCCCGATCCGCCCGATGACGTCCAGTGGTTCGAGGTCGCGCCGCCGGGCGGCCCGGCGCTGCGCGTTGACGTGAACCCGGGCACCCCGCTAGACGACACCCGCCCCTGGGTCCGTGAGACGGGCCTGTCAGCCGGCGAGCACCTGTTGAACCAGTCCGCGGAGCGGCTGCTCGTCTCCGATCTGCGCTCCCTGTCCGAAAGGCGGCAGCGGCCGGGCGATCCCGCCGCCTGGCTCGGCGACGTCGTGGCGGCGCTGGAGGCCACCGGGACCCTGTCCCCGGCCAGCCCGGTCCCCGGCCGGGTCGCCGCGCTGTGCGCGGGCCTGGGCGTCACCGGGCACGGGATCACCGTGCCGCCAGCGCGCGACCTGCCCGAACACTGGCTCAGCCTGCTCGCCTACCACCAGCGCAGCAAACCGGACCCGCCGCCGGCCTGGGACGGCTTCGCCGCCGTGGCCGCCGCCCTGCCCGAGCTGGACGGGATCAGCCTGGCGCTGCTGGGCGTGCTCAGCCTGGGCGCCAAGACCGTGCTGTACCTGCGGGCCAGCGGCCAGGACGGTCCGGCCGGGCCGCCCGACCAGGATATTCCGCTGTCGATCTGGGCGCGCGACAGCGACGGCCGGTGGCACGCCGCCGAGCTGGACCACTGGTCCCGCGATGACCGCGAGCACGTTCTCACGCTGTCCCTGGTGCCGCCGCTGTCCACTTTCGCGGCCTGGATCGAGCTGCTGGCCGCCGGGCCGTCGGCCGAGGTCCGTGCCAGGCTGCCGCTCCGCTGGCAGTAAATCTTCATGCCGGGCGAACGGTGCCTGCTGTTCTGGGCGGTGTCAGGCACAGACAGTCATACGCCGCCTGCCAAGCCGGCCGCCCTAACCAATCCTGAACTGCGAGTTACTGAAGGGACGTGAGATCGAGTCTGGTGCCGGTGAGGAAGCCGTCGAGGAGGCCGGGCCGGTACTGCATCCGCCGAGCCGGGTCTTGACGAGCACGGTCAGCTGGTCGATGTTCTGCTTGGTGAGGTTGGCCAGCGATCTCTTGATGCCTGACCATGCGCTCTCCGCCGGATTCAGCTCGGAGGCATACGGCGGGAGCTGGAAGACTGTCAGCCACGGGCGGGCCGCGACCAGCTGGCGCATCTTCCGGCTGACGTGGGTGTTCAGGTTGTCCCAGACCAGGACGATGGGACCATGCAGCTGCTGGTGCGCGGCGTCCAGCAGGCGGGCATAGCCGGTCTCGTCAAAGCCCTTGCGCTGGTCCTTGCCGCGGCCGGTGCGGGTGCGGTAGATCAGCCGGGCCTGCCGGCCGGGCCGGGTGGCGATCAGCGCGGCCAGCGACACGCCCGTGTTGTGGCCGCCGGTCACCGTCAGCACGGGAGTATGACCGCGGCGGCCCCAGGTACGGCCCTTGGGCGGCCTCAGGCCCTGGCCGGACTCGTCCTCGAAGCAGAGCCAGGCGCCCAGGTCCGCCGCCGTCCTTTTATCACCGGCCAGGTCTCCTCCCGCCACCTGGCAATCTGGCCCTCGTCCCGCTCGGCGGCCCGGCGGGCCGGGACCTGGACGCTCCAGCCGATCCGTGCAGCAGCAGGTCCATCCCGGCCAGGGTGTACTCCACCCCGAACCGCCGCCCCACCTGGTCCGCGATCCGGGCCAGCGTCCAGCACTGGTCCGCATAGCCGGCCGCCGCCGGGCCCGCATCCAGCGCCGCCTCCAGCTCACCCAGCTGAGCGGGAGTCAGCTTGCACTGCGCGCCGCCCTGGGAGGCCAGCGCCGCCCGGCCGCCAGCGGCCAGCGCCCGCCGCCACCGGTTGGCCGACATCCGCGAGACGCGCAACCGCCTGGCCACCTCCCGGTCGCTGGCCCCGTCCTCGATCATCTCGGCGGCGGCCAGCGCGGCGAGCCCGGCGTCGGAGTAGAAGTGGCCGAGGCTGGCCAGCGGCTCCGGCGCGGCCGGAGTCCCGCGCAACTCCGGGCCGGTGGTGTAGAGGGCCACCGGCGCGCCGGGGCGCAGCACCCGCCGGCACTCGCGCAGCACCCGGACCGGGTCGGCGAGGAAGAAGAACACCACGGACATCGCCAGCGCGCTGAACGTGCTGGCGGCAAACGGCAGGTTCTCGGCGGCGGCGCAGACCACGCCCGCGCCGGGAGCCCGCTGCCGGGCCAGCCGGGTCATCTCGCCGCTGTGGTCGATCCCGGTCGCCCCGGCGCCCGTGGCCTGGGCATCGCGGAGCAGCAGGCCGCCGCCGCACCCCACTTCCAGCAGGTGATCGCCGGGCCCGGGCGCGAGCGCGTCCAGGATCGCCCGCCGGGCGAAGTCGTGCACATCCTCGGCGCCGTAGGCCTGGCGCGCCCGGTGCCCGGCCGGCCGGCGGGCCACCCGGTCGGTGAGCCAGCCGGTGAACGCGTCCTCGGGCAGCCCGCTGTCGGGCATATGCCAGTCTTGCGCTATGGACGTTTCCGGAATTGTCGTCCAGCCTGTCGGCGAGGGTAACTTCGAGGCGTCCGTCCAGTTCCTCATGGACTGGGTAAGTGACGGTAAGGCCGAGGCGCTGAGGTATCTGGCCGATCACGCAGAACCGGAGGGCACCAGCCTTGTCGCGATGCGTGGCCAGGAGGTCGTCGGTTACGTCGCGATCTTGTGGGAGTCCAACTTTGCGGGATTCCGGGACCGCGGCATTCCGCTAGTCGTGCCGGGCCACCTGGGGCAGGACGAGGGCGGCTGCGGCGATGAGCGCGCCCGCCGCTACCAGCCGTAGCAGCGCCGAGCCCGCGCCCGGGCTGGACGCGGGCAGCATCCCGGCGGCCGCGCCGAGCGCGAGCAGGCCCGCTCCGGCGGCCAGCACCCCCGCCTGCGGCCGGAGC
>JASHYW010000504.1 GCA_030042885.1 Streptosporangiaceae bacterium
TCGACCATGAGCGTCAGCGTTGTAAGCCCGGTGTTCATCGGCCGTAGCGACGAGATGGCGTCGCTGGCCGCGCTGCTGAGCCGGGTGCAGGCCCGCGAGTCGGCCTTCGCGCTCGTCGGCGGCGAGGCCGGGGTCGGCAAGACCCGGCTGGTCAGGGCCATCCCGGCCAGGGAACCTTTTCACATTCAGGACCCGTCCCTATAGCGACACCGCTGGGCCATCGGTGTGGTTATCGTTCACCAGATCAGCCCTGAACCCGGCGGACATTCCCGGCAAAACGGATAAAGGGTGCCTTGGGATGCCTGGGCGCCGGTACAGCGCCCAGGCATTGCGATTCTCAATACTGGGTGTCCCGGTACCGGGTGTCCCGGTGGCGAGATGGGTAGAAATCAGCGGCGGGTTCTTCTTCTGGCTGCTGGCGGCCGAATTCGTCCACGGTCTGCACGGTTTGTTGCTGGACGCCGCGTTTGAGCCCGCGCAGGGCGATGACGGCGGCGATGGCCATGATGACGGCCATGCCGTAGAAGACGTCGCGGGTGGCGGCGGCGAAGTCGGCGCGGATGAACGCGGGGATGGTGGTGATGTTGCCGGTGCCGCCTTGCAGCTGGGCGATCTTGGCGGCTTCCGCGGAGGCGGCGGGGCCGGGCAGGCCCCGGCCGGTCAGCGAGGCGGTGATCGCGGAGCGGAACCGGGTGATCAGCAGCGTGCCCAAGATGGCAAAGCCGAGGCTGGCGCCGTAGTTGCGGACGGTCTGGGTGATGCCGGTGGCCTCGCCGTAGGAGTACCGGGAGGCCCGGTTGATCGCGTCGGTGTTGGCCTGACCCAGCATCAGCCCCATCCCGGCCCCGGCCATCACGATCCAGGTCACCTGCGCGCCGACGTGCAGGTCGGTGGCCCTGGAGGCCCACAGCCCGAACCCGGCCGCGGCCAGGGCACTGCCCAAGACCACCGGCCGCTTGGCGCCGATCCGGTCCAGCATCCGCCCGCCGATCTGCGCGCAGACCACGAAGCCCAAGAAGAAGTACAAGATGAGCAGGCTGGACGTGGTGGCCTTCTCGGCCAGCGCGATCTGCCCGTACAGGGCGGCGAAGAAGAACACCGGGATGAACGCCATCATCGCCACGCCCAAGATGACGTTCTCCACCAAGAACGCCCGGTTGCCGAAGATCCGCACGTTGATCAGCGGCGAGGCGGTGCGGGCCTCGACGGCGAAGAACACCACCAGCAGTACCACGCCGGCGGCGATGGCCGCCCAGATGGCCGGGTCGCCCCAGCCCCACAGGGCCGACTGCTGCAACCCGAACACCGACAGCCCCACCCCGCCGACGATCAGGGCCAGGCCGCGGTAATCCATCGGCGCGGGCCGGGCCTGGCTGGCCGGCTTGGAGATGGCGATCAGCGCCAGCGCGATCAGCGCGACCGGGATGTTGATCCAGAAGATCGCCCGCCAGGTCCACTCGATCAGGTACCCGCCGGTGATCGGGCCGATCGCGGTCAGCCCCCCGGCGATGCCGAAGAACAGCGCCAGCGCCCGGCCGCGCGAGTGCAGGTCGAACGTGGCCACCACGATGGCGATCGCGGCCGGGAACATGATCGCCCCGCCCGCCCCCTGCACCGCCCGGAACGCCACCAGCCACGCCTCCGCGGCGCCGCCGCGCGGCGTGGCCCCGCACAGCGCCGACGCGCCGGCGAAGATGACCACCCCGAGTATCACCATCTTGCGGTGCCCGGCGATGTCGGCCAGCCGGCCGCCGAACGCGAACAGGGCCGCGAGGGTCAGCAGGTACGCGTTGATCGCCCACTGCATCCCGCTGGCCGACAGGCCCAGGTCATGCTGGATCGTCGGCGCCGCGATCGACACGATCGTCTGGTCGATGAAGGTCATCGCCACCGCGAAGATCATCGCGGTCAAGACCAGGCTCCGCGAACGGCCGCCCGTGCTGCTTGCGGGATTCATGACGTTCTCCTTCGGGCGCGACTAGCGCGTCGGTGAGCGGGTTGATGCCGACCAGGTTCCTAGCCAGGTCAGCGCTGAGAGGATGGCTGGCGGCGAGCGCGTCGGGCGCCGGTGAGCTTGGCCACGGTGGCGGCCACCGATTGCGGGCTGAGCTTGGTCACGACATCGGCTTCAGCGGCAATCCGGTTGTCGGTCGTCGGTCATGGCTGAATCGCCTTCCTCAGGTGTCTCGGGACTCTGTTACCCCCAGCCGCGTGCTTCCCTGCGCTCTCGCCGTTCCTCCCGGCGGGCTTGGATGCGTTCGTGCCGGCGGGCATGAAGGCGCTCGTGATCAGCGAGCCGAGGCGGGATGACCGTGGTCCGGGAGGCGTCCAGCGCAGTCGCCGGGCCGCCCGCAGCCGACTGCATGGCGTTCATCCGCAGGGCGGTGACGGCGTTCTGGGCGGCGAAGCTGAGCGCCAGCGTGACCAGGATCGCGCCCAGGCCCGAGGCCTCGCGGTGGCCGGCGGCGGCATCCAGGCCGTACAGCAGGCCGCGCGCCACGAGCAGCGCGCCCCACAGGGCCAGC
>JASHYW010000505.1 GCA_030042885.1 Streptosporangiaceae bacterium
GAGCCCCTGGAGCAGCAGCACCGGGCAGGTGAGGTGGTTCACGTGACCGACCGGCGATCGCTCGGCGTACCGCGCGCCGTATTCCGGCAGTGGCCCGATGAGCCCGTCCAGGTACCGCGACTCGAAGTCGTGCGTCTGCGCGGCGAATTGCCGCAGGTCGCTCACGCCGAAGTACGATGCCGCCGCCGCGAACACCCCGGCCTGTGCATTCCCCAAGCCGGAGGTCACCGCGGCCAAGGCGGTCCAGCCCCCCGCCGACCCGCCGCGGATGGCGAGCCGCTTCCCGTCCGCCTCCCCTGCCTCGGTCAGGGCCAGCGCCGCGGTCATCACGTCGGCCACGTCCACGATGCCCCACTGGCCGCGCAGCCGCTCACGGTAGGCCCGGCCGTACCCGCTGGAGCCCCCGTAGTTCACGTCGATGATCCCGATGCCCCGGCTGGTGAAGAACGCCTTCTCCAGGTCGAGCGCCGGGACCACGTGCCCGGTGGGGCCCCCGTGCACCCACACCACGTAGGGCGGCAGCTCGCCGTCGGGCGCCGTGACCTCCGGGTTGGCCGGCGGGTAGACCAGCGCGTGCACGACCGTGCCGGACGGCCCGGCCCCGCTTGCCAGCCGCGCCGCGCGCGGCACCGGAAGGTAGGCGGCGTCCGGCACCGACTCGGCCTCCCGGCGCAGGAGCCGCACCTCGGCCGTCCCATCAGCTGTCAGCGGCACATCGACCTTGATCACGCTGAGCGGCACCGCCGGGCCGCCCGCGATGGTGGCAACGGTCCGGCCGGACGCCGACAGCCACGGCGAGACCACCTGGTACGGCAGGCCGACATCGGTCAGCTGGCCGGTATCAGGGTCGAGCACCCCCAGCCGCGACGCCCCGGTTCCGTGGCTGACCGCGAGGCGGCCGTCGTCCAGCACCGCGTACGGGTACCCGCCCAGCTGCCACAGCGGCGCGGCGAACTCCTCCTCCCGGGGGCAGAGGGCCCACGGCGGCTCGTCCGCGCTGACCAGGTACAGGTTCCACCACCCGAGCCGGTCCGAGACCACGTACAGGCTGCGGTCGTCCCGCCAGGCCGGGGCCAGCACGGATTCCCGGCTGCCGCCCATGATCACCTGGTGCCGCGGGTCGCCGATCTCCGCCACCCGCAGCTCGGTGCCATCCCACGGCATCCGGGGATGATCCCAGCAGATCCAGGCCACAGCGGTGCCGTCCGGCGACGGAGCCGGGTAGGCGTAGAAGTCCGAGCCGCTGACCAGCACCCGGACCGCGCCGTCGTCGTCCGCGGCCGAGCCGTCCAGCGGCACGGACACGATCGCCCGGGTGATCCGGCCGCCGGCCTGCCGTTCCCGCACGCACCACACCCCGGTCCCGCCGCGGGCGGGCACGAAGTCGGCGAACCGGTCCGCGGCCTGGTCGGTGGCCGGCGGGGTCAGCGGCTCTGGCGCTCCGGCCGCCCCGCACCGGTACAGCCGCTGATCGGCGAAGTTGGCGAACAGGAAGCCGTCGGCCAGCGGCAGGTAGGACCGGCCGCCGTACTCGTGCACCCGGGTCCTGGCGTTCCATGGCGCCTCGAGCCGGTCGCGTACCACGCCGTCCGGTCCCCGGCTGACCACGGCTGTCCGCCCGCCCTCGGCCGGCCGCGTCTCCTGCCACCACACGTGCTCACCGGCGATGACCGGGAACGCCAGGCCGACCCGGTTGCGTGCCACGTCGGCCCCCGTGATCGGCGAGGGCCACTCGCCATAGGATGCCGTTTCCGTAGTCATTTGAATACAGATATATCATGCTGGGTGCCCTCGGCATGGATCACCTGACACATCCGGCGGAACCCTTGGTACCTCTATCCTGGTGGGGTGGCAGCAGGCGGCAGGACCTACCAGATTCGCACCTACGGGTGCCAGATGAACGCGCACGACTCCGAACGCCTGGCGGGCCTGCTGGACGAGGCGGGCTACCTGCCCGCCGCCGAGGGCGAGGCCCCGGACGTGGTGGTGTTCAACACCTGCGCGGTCCGGGAGAACGCGGCCGGCCGGCTGTACGGGAACCTGGGCCATCTGCTGCCGCAGAAGAAAAACGGCATGCAGATCGCGGTGGGCGGCTGCCTGGCCCAGATGGAGCGGACCCAGATCACGCAGCGCGCGCCCTGGGTCGACGTGGTGTACGGCACCCACAACATGGCCTCGCTGCCCGCGCTGCTCGAGCGGGCCAGGGTCAGGAACGAGGCTCAGGCCGAGTTCGCCGAGACACTGGAGACGTTCCCGTCGCTGCTGCCCGCCCGGCGTCAGTCCGCCTATTCGGCCTGGGTCGCCATCTCCGTGGGCTGCAACAACACCTGCACCTTCTGCATCGTGCCGAGCCTGCGCGGCAAGGAAAAGGACCGCCGCCCCGGCGACATCCTGAGCGAGATCCGCGCGCTGGTCGCGGACGGGGTCATCGAGGTCACGCTGCTCGGCCAGAACGTGAACTCCTACGGTGCCGAGTTCGGCGACCGGAAGGCGTTCGGCGCCCTGCTCCGCAGCTGCGGTGAGATCGAGGGCTTGGAGCGGGTCCGGTTCACCTCCCCGCACCCGAGGGATTTCACCGACGACGTCATCGACGCGATGGCCGAGACCGCCAACGTCATGCCCAGCCTGCACATGCCGCTGCAGTCCGGTTCCGACGCCGTGCTGAAGGCCATGCGCCGGGCCTACCGCCGGGACCGTTACCTGGCCATCCTGGACCGGGTCCGGGCCCGCATCCCCGATGCCGCCATCACCACCGACATCATCGTCGGCTTCCCCGGCGAGACCGACCAGGATTTCGAAGACACGCTGGACCTGGTGCGCCGGGCTCATTTCGCCGGCGCGTTCACCTTCCGCTACTCCATCCGCCCCGGCACCCCGGCCGCCACCATGGAGGGCCAGGTGCCCGCGAGCGTGGTCCAGGAGCGGTACGACCGCCTGGTCGCCCTGGTCGAGGAGACCACCTACGCCGAGAACCGCAAGCTGACCGGTGCGACGGTCGAGGTGCTGGTGGCCGAGGGCGAGGGGCGCAAGGACGCCGCCACCCACCGCCTGTCCGGCCGCGCCCGCGACAACCGCCTGGTGCACTTCACCCCCCAGCGTGACGCGCCCGGCCCCGGCCGCAACGGCCCCCCTGCCGCCGCCCTGCCCCGCCCCGGCGACACGGGCCCGC
>JASHYW010000506.1 GCA_030042885.1 Streptosporangiaceae bacterium
ACGCGGGGGTACGGGGGTACGGGGGTACGGGGGTACGGGGGCCGGGCAGCCCTCCTGTGAGCGGGGGATCCCGGGGGGTTTTACGGGTTCGCCCCCGGGGCCAACACTGTACCGCAGCGGCTTATGGCGGGTGAGATAGGTTGTGGTCTCGTGAATGATCACGTGCCAGGGATCGACCCCGAGTTCACCGCCCGGCCGCTGCGGGAGCTGGCCGACGCGGCGCTCGCGCAAGCCAGGGCCCTCGGCGCCCGGCACGCCGACTTCCGGGCCGAGCGCATCAGGGGTCAGCAGATCGTCCTGGCCGACGGGCACCTGCAGACCCTGTTCGACGCCGACGACACCGGCCTGGCCGTCCGGGTGATCGTCGACGGCACCTGGGGCTTCGCCTCGGCCGTGGACTTGACGGCGGACGCGGCGGCGCAGGCCGCGCGGCAGGCCGTCGAGGTCGCCGCCGTGGCCTCCGCCATGAACACCGAACCCATCGAGCTCGCTCCCGAGCCGGCCTACGGCGATGTGACCTGGGTGTCGGCCTACGAGACCGACCCGTTCACGATCGGCGTCGCGGACAAGGTGGCGCTGCTGGCCGACTGGAGCAACACCTTGCTCAGCCGCGATGCGGTCAGCCACGTGGACGCCGCGCTGAGTCAGGTCAGGGAGTGCAAGTTCTACTCCGACGGCGCGACCACCGCGACCCAGCAGCGGGTCCGCCTGTACCCGGCCGTCACCGCCGTGGCCGTCACGGACGACGGCAGGTTCGACACCATGCGCACGCTCGCTCCGCCGGCCGGGCGCGGGTATGAGTACCTCACAGGCACTGGCTCGGACTTCGCCGCCGAGCTGGCCGAACTGCCCGAGCTGCTCGCGGCCAAGCTGAGGGCCCCCACCGTCCGGGCGGGACACTACGACCTGTTGATCGACCCGTCGAACCTGTGGCTCACTATCCACGAGTCGATCGGTCACGCCACCGAGCTCGACCGGGCCCTCGGCTACGAGGCCGCCTACGCCGGAACGTCTTTCGCCACCCCGGACAAGCTCGGCACACTGAAGTACGGGTCGGCCGTCATGCACGTGACCGGCGACCGTACCGCCGAGCACGGCCTGGCCACCATCGGCTACGACGACGAGGGCGTGGCGGGCCAGTCCTGGGACCTGATCAGGGACGGCATCCTGGTCGGCTACCAGCTGGACCGGCGGATGGCGCTGCGCTGCGGGTTCGGCCGCTCTAACGGCTGCGCGTTCGCCGACGGCCCGGGCCACGTCCCGCTGCAGCGGATGGCGAATGTGTCGCTGCAGCCGTCGCCGGGCGGCCCGTCCACCGCCGACCTCATCGCCGGGGTGGAGAACGGCATCTACATTCTGGGCGACAAGAGCTGGTCGATCGACATGCAGCGGTACAACTTCCAGTTCACCGGCCAGCGATTCTTCGCCATCAAGAACGGGAGGCTCGCCGGGCAGCTTCGCGACGTCGCGTACCAGGCCACCACCACCGACTTCTGGGGTTCCCTGGAGGCCGTGGGCGGCCCGCAGAGCTACGTGCTCGGCGGCGCGTTCAACTGCGGGAAGGGCCAGCCCGGCCAGGTCGCCCCGGTCAGCCACGGCTGTCCGGCCGCCCTGTTCCGCGGCGTGCGGATCCTCAACACGGCCGAGGAGGGCCAGTGAGCGAGCCGACAGGGCGCGGCGTCGCCTGGACCTCCCCCGCGAGCCAAAGGGCGCCGGCGCCGCCTGGACTGTGTTTGTCCCCCCGGACCCACCCCAGGGGCGACGAAAGAGCGACGAGGGAAGGAGCCGCCTTGAAAGCGGCCCGGAGGCGAGCGGGATGGTAGGGCCCCAGGAAACCGTCGAGCGGGCGCTCGCTGCCACCCGGTGCGATGACTGCGTGGTGATAGCCGAGGAGACCTCCACCGCCAACCTGCGCTGGGCCGGCAACACGCTGACCACCAACGGCGTGTCACAGTCCCGCCAGCTCACGGTCATCGCCATCGACCGGCGCGCCGACGGCACCGCGGTCGGCGTCATCTCCCGGGCCGGGGTGCGTCCCCACCAGGTCGAGGAGGTGGTGCGAGAGGCTGAGCGCGCGGCCGCCGAAGGGACTCCCGCCGAAGATGAGGCGCAGCTGACGGGACCGGATCAGGCGGGACCGTTCGGCATAAAAGAAAGCGGCTGGGACTCGCCGCCGAGCCGGACCGGGATCGGCGTGCTGCGCGACTTCGCGGCCGCGCTCGGCCAGACCCTGCGCGGGGCGGAGGCCGCGGGCCGGAAGCTCTACGGGTTCGCCGAACACGACATGGTCAGCACGTTCCTCGGCACCTCGGGCGGACTGCGGCTGCGGCACGACCAGCCGACCGGACGGGTCGAGCTGAACGCGAAGTCGGCCGACCTGGCCCGCTCGGCCTGGACGGGCGCGGCGACCCGGGACTTCACCGATGTCGACATCGCCGGCCTTGAGGCCGGGCTCAGAGAACGCCTCGACTGGGCCAAGCGCTCGATTTCGCTGCCCGCCGGGCGCTACGAGACGCTGCTGCCGCCGACCGCCGTGTCCGACCTGCTGATCTACCTGTACTGGTCGGCGGGCGCGAGGGACACGGCCGACGGGCGGACGGTGTTCAGCAAGGCCGGCGGTGGCACCCTGGTCGGCGAGCGGCTGTCCGCGCAGCCCGTCACGCTGTCCAGCGACCCGCTGGCGCCCGGGCTGAGCTGCGCGCCGTTCGTGATCGCGCACGCGTCCGGGCCGGACTCCTCGGTCTTCGACAACGGGCTCCCGCTGACCTCGACCTCATGGATCCGGGACGGCACGCTGGCGGCGCTGCACTCCTCCCGGCACTCGGCCGCGCTGGCCGGCCTGCCGGTCACGCCCGCCATCGACAACCTGACCTTCGCCACCTCCACTCCCGGGGCGCCGACGCTGGAGGACATGATCGCGTCCACCGGCCGTGCGCTGCTGCTGACCTGCCTGTGGTACATCCGTGAGGTTGACCCGCAAACCCTGCTGCTCACGGGGCTCACCCGGGACGGCGTCTACCTGGTGGAGGACGGCGAGGTGACCGGGGAGGTGAACAATTTCAGGTTCAACGAGTCGCCGGTCGGCATGCTCGGACGGCTGCTCGAAGTCGGCGCCACCGTGCCGACGCTGCCGCGCGAGTGGGGCGACTATTTCAACCGGGC
>JASHYW010000507.1 GCA_030042885.1 Streptosporangiaceae bacterium
GGTCGCCGAGCACGCCGGCGTGTCCCGCGGCGCGACCCAGCATTACTTCCCGACCAGGGAGGACCTGTTCACCGCGGCACTGGAGCACATGGCCGAGGTACGGCTGGCCGAGATCCGCAGCGAAGCGGCCCGGCGCCCCGCCGGCGTGGCCGCCCCCACCGCAGACGTCGTCGGGCTTCTGGTGCGGCTGTATACTGGGCCGCTGTTCCGCGCCGCGCTGCAGCTGTGGGCGGCGGCGGCCGCCAGCGAGGTGCTGCGTGAGCTGGTGGTGCCGCTCGAAGCCAGGCTCGGCCGGGAGGCGCACCGGGCGGCCGTGGAGCTGCTCGGCGCGGACGAGTCGGTGCCGGGCGTGCATGAGGCGGTGCAGGCGACGCTCGACCTGGCCCGCGGCCTCGGCCTGGCGGACACGCTGACCGACGACTCCCGGCGGCGAACCCGCATCATCGCGCAGTGGGCCGCCATGCTGGATGCCGTGCTGGCCCGCTGACTCCGGTCAGGTCTGCGGCCGGGCGAGGTAGAAGCTGCGGCTGGTCGCCCCTGCCGCCCCGCGACATCACCGAACTCGGCAGGATCCTGGCCAGCCTGATCCAGGCCAACCAGGATCAGCCCGGCTAGCTCACTCGCCGGTCACGGGAGCGACCGCGCTGGTCAGATGGCAGCTTTTGCCTTTTCGGGCACGTCCGGCTGCTCTGCCTCCGCTTCGTCATGCGCCGGCTCCGCGGCGGCTGCCAGGGCAGGGCTGGGAGTCGTTGGAACGTACGCGCTTCGCTGCCGCCGGGCCGTGGTCCAGCGTTCGGTGCACGAGATGGCGTCCTTGCAGTACCAGCGGATGTCGGCGCACGCCTGGCCGCCGTCGGGCACCAGCAGGCCCAGGGGACGTGCGATGCCGCACAAGGAGCACTGGGCTACCTCCAGCGGACGGAGGTGGTGGTCGCGCTGCGTGGCGGCCGGTGGTTCCGCCGGCAGCAGGCGAGGCCTGCCCAGCTGCTCAGGTCCCGTTCCCAGGGACACCGTAAAAACTGATGAGGCATGTGGGGCCATGTCTCCTCCACGCGGGACACTGGTCACGAGGCGACCGGACCTGCTGGCCAAGCCAGGACGGCCCGCTCGTGAGTCGACAGGCAAGCTCGCTCATACCAAGCCCGCTCGTACCAAGCTTGCTCATACCAAGCCCGCGTATCTAAGGTAGCCACCCATGTTCGGACGACTCAAGGCAAAGTGGTAAATATCCTCATTCCCGCTGGTAGCGGCTTTGGCCCAGACCAGCACAACGCCGGCCGGCCGGTGAGCGTCAGCCCAGGTCAGGTGCGGCGGGATCGTAGTAGTGGGCGTACTGCCACAGGCCGCGGCTGAGCAGGGCGTCGTCGGGCAGCGGGCCGAACCTGCCCGGCGATAGCGCCATCATGCCCGTCGGCGCGTCGCCGTTGATCCAGGCGGCCAGGGCCTCGCCGATCGCCAGGGAGGAGGAGAAACCCGAGCCGTTGCATCCGCTGGCCACCCACAGGCCGGGCAGGTCAGGTACGGGGCCGGCCACGAACCGGCCGTCGGGGCTCATCGTGAACAGCCCGCCGCGGTGCTCGGCGACCGGCGCGGTGCTGACCGCCCGGCCATCGCGCAGTGCAGGGCGGTGCTCAGGCCCAGCGCGCCGGCCCCGACCACCACGACATCGGCGTCCGCCACCTCAGCCGGCCCGGTCCAGCCAGTCTCCGATGCTCCGGGCCAGGGTCGGCATCGGCAGCGAGCCGTGGTCCAGGACGGCGGCGTGGAAGGCGGGCAGGGAGAACGCCGGGCCCAGGCGGCTGCGGGCCTCCTGCCGGAGCCGGAGGATCTCCAGCTTGCCGGTGAGGTAGGCCAGAGCCTGTCCCGGCATCACCACGTACCGGTCGACCTCGGCGGCCAGGAACTCCCGTGGCATCGGGACGTGGTCCACGAGGAACTCCAGGGCCCGCTCGCGGCTCCAGCCGAAGGCGTGCATGCCGGTGTCCACCACCAGCCGGGCGGCCCGCATCAGCGACGTGCTGACCGAGCCCAGCAGGCCGCGCTCGTCGGCGTACAGCCCGGCTTCCTCGGCGAGCTGCTCGGCGTACAGGCCCCATCCCTCGGAGAACACCGGGAGGCTGCGCTGGCGCTGCAGCGCGGGCAGGCCGGTGAGCAGCTGCAGGCGGGACAGCTGCAGGTGGTGCCCGGGTACCGCCTCGTGAAAGGCCACCACCTCGGTGTCCCATCCGGTGCCGGCCGTGGGCCGTTCGGTATTGAACCAGAACGTCCCGGGCCGGCCGCCGTCCAGCCGAGGCGGGGTGTAGTGGGGCGCGGCCCCGCTGACCGCCACCACCTCCGGCATGGGCGTCACCTCGCACGGCGGCGGGAGGGGCTCGGGGAAGAACTGCGCCGCCCGGGCCTCGGCCCGCTTGACTGCCACCGCCGCCTCCCGGATGGCCTCGGCCGGCGCGATCTTCCCGGCCGAGGCCCGCAGCGCGCCGAATACCTCGTCCAGCCCGGAGAGCCCGCGTCCGGCCCCCAGCTCCACCGCCCGGGCCTCCAGCGCCGCGATGTGATCCAGGCCGGTCTGGTGCAGTTCTTCCGGATGCAGCGGCAGCGTCGTGTAGACCCGGACCGCCCGGGCGTAGTCCGCCGCACCGCCGGGCAGGTGGACCAGCCCGGCCCGGTCCGGCGGCCGCGCCTGCGGCAGCAGCCCGGAGACGGTGGCGACCCACCTGGCCAGCGCCGGCCTGACCACCTGCTCGGCGGCGGTCCGGCGTTCTTGTTCCCACGCCGCCGCCCGGGGCCATCCCTGCGGCGGCCTGGGGGCCAGCACCGGTTCCGGGGCGGGTGCGGCGAGCACGCCCCCAGCCCAGGTGATGGCCTGCTCGACGAGCGGAGCGACCGGGAACCGCCCCTTCCTGGCTCCGGCCCGCAGCCGCTCACTGGCCTGGTCGAGCCAGGCTCCGCTGCGTCGCAGCCGGGTCAGGTAGGCCTCGGCCGCGGCCGGGTCGATCAGCACCGTCCGGGCCGCCACCGCCAGGAAGGTCGCCGGCCCCGCGAACTGCATCGCGGTGACCGTGTACTCCGCCCGCGCCAGGTCGATGCTCTCAAGCTCCTGGGTGACCGCTTCCTTCGTGCAGTCCAGCGTGACGGCATCGGCGGGCGTGAGCTGCTCAGATGCGATCGCGTCGGCCTCCGCTCCGAACCGCTCGGCCTCGGCGCGCCAGGCCTGCTCGCCCTCCTCGCTCTCGTCCGGGACCAGGTCGTCGTATCCGGGGATGCCGTACATGGTGGCCGCGAAGGGATTGGCCTGGAGCCAGCGCTGATGGAAACGGTCGGCCAGATCACGCACCGCGGTCATGAGACCTTCCCCGATCGGGTCATGATCCTCCCTTTTTTGACCGAACGGACCGTGGCGCGTGCGGCTGAACGAGTGACGCGCATCACAGCCGCCGGCTGTTACATGGGGCCGGGCCGTTCCGTCAGTGGAGTGTAACCGCACGAACGGCAAGGAGATCATCAACACCTGCAACCGCTTGAACGTCATCGCCCAGCGGCCCGGCGGTGACTACCAGCCCGGCCAGCGCACGCCCGGCACCGATGAGCGCTGGATGGAGCTGTGGAATCACCACGGGACGACGCGCCGCCGGCGGCCTGAACCGGTGCGGAAATGGAAAAGCCTGGACCGTTCGGTACAAAAGTCATTTCTTTTGTCCGAACGGTCCCGGGCCCCCGAATGGGTGGGTTAACTGCGCCTCCCGGGAGGATAGACAGTTTCCTGGCGCCGGAGTTACGTTCGGGAGCGTGAATGCGACGCAAGCCCCGC
>JASHYW010000508.1 GCA_030042885.1 Streptosporangiaceae bacterium
TCGCGCAGCTCGGCCTCGTTGCCGGGTGCGGCCAGCTCGTCCACCTGCGCTTCCACGGCGTCGATGATGACGCGCACCATCTCCACCGCGTGCTGCAGGCTGACCGCACTGGCCAGCTCGCGCGGGGCGGCGCCGAACACCTCGGTCACCGCCGGCCGGTTCCGTTCCGGGTGCCGGATCCAGTCGAGGAAGGCGGCGACTCCGGTCTGTGCCACCAGGCCCAGCCAGGACCGGTTCTCCGCCGACAGGTTGCGGAACCACGGCAGCCGCTTGTCCATGGCGGCGATGGCGGCGGTGCCGAGCGCTCCGGAGGCCCGCTCGATCCGCCGCACGGTCTCGGCGTTCACCCGCGACCGGGGCGGCCCAGCACCCCCAGCGTCGCCGCCTTCCCGCTCCGCCGTCATCCCTGAACCCCGAGCTCCATGATCACGAAAGATTTTCTCCTCTGGCGAGACTCAAAAGTCTTCGTGATCACGAAAATCGCCTAGGACAGCGCTTCGCTGACCGGGAGGTCCAGGCGATACTTGGCGATCGCCTGGGCCGGGAACCCGGCGTCGACCGCGCCGCTGCGCGCCAGTTCCCACAGCACCGCCACGGTGATCGACTCGGCGTCGATGTGGAAGAAGCGCCGCGCCGCCGGGCGGGTATCGGAGAACCCGAACCCGTCGGTGCCGAGCGAAGTAAACGTGCTGGGCACCCAGCGTGCGATCTGGTCCGGCACCGCCTTGATCCAGTCCGACACCGCCACTGCCGGACCGGGAGCATCGGAAAGCACTGACGTCACATACGGCACCTGCGACGGCTCGTCCGGGTGCAGCATGTTCCACGACTCGCAGGCCAGCGCCTCCCGGCGCAGCTCGGTCCAGGACGTCGCGGACCACACGTCGGCCGCCACCCCCCAGTCCGTGGCCAGCATCTCCTGGGCCCGCAGCGCTTCCCGCACCGCCACCCCCGAGGCCAGGATCTGGGCTCGCGGGCCCTCGGCGCCGCCCTCGGCACCGGCCGGGACGGCGGGCGCGTACCAGTACAGCCCGCGCAGGATGCCGTCCTCGAGCGCCGCAGGGCCGCCCGGGAACGAAGCGGGCTCGGGCGGCTGCGGGTACGGCTCGTTGTAGACGGTCAGGTAGTAGAAGATGTTCTCGCCGTCGGGGTGCTCCGGGGTGGCCTCGTACATCCGCCGCAGCGCGTCCCGCATCACGTAGGCCAGCTCGAACGCCCACGCGCAGTCGTACGACACGCAGGCCTCGCTGACCGATGACAGCAGCAGCGAGTGCCCGTCGTTGTGCTGGAGCCCCTCGCCGGTCAGCGTGGTCCGGCCGGCCGTGGCACCGAGCAGGAAACCCCGCCCGAGCTGGTCGCCGAGCGCCCACATCTGGTCACCGGTCCGCTGCCAGCCGAACATCGAGTAGAACACGTACACCGGGATCATGTGCGTGCCATGAGTGGCGTACGAGGTGCCCGCCGCGATCACCGAGCCCATCGCGCCGGCTTCGCTGATGCCCTCGTGCAGGATCTGGCCCTGCTCGGACTCCTTGTAGGACAGCAGCAGGTTGCGGTCCACCGCCTCGTAGGTCTGCCCGTGCGGCGAGTAGATCTTCGCCGTCGGGAACAGCGAGTCCATGCCGAACGTCCTGGCCTCGTCCGGGATGATCGGCGCGAAGCGCTCCCCGATCTCGGGGTCCTTCATCAGCTCCTTGAGCAGGCGCACGAACGCCATCGTGGTGGCGACCGCCTGCTTGCCCGAGCCCTTGCGCAGCTCGTCGTACACCGAGTCGCCGGGCAGGTTCAGCGGCTTGGCCCGGACCACCCGGCGGGGGAGGACCCCGCCCAGGGCGGCCCGCCGCTCGAGCATGTACTGGATCTCGTCGGAGTCCTCGCCTGGGTGGTAGTAGGGCGGAAGCTCGGTTTCAAGCGCCGCGTCCGAGATGGGCAGGTACAGCCGGTCCCTGAACTCCTTCAGCTCGGCGACCGTGAGCTTCTTCATCTGGTGCGTGGCGTTGCGGGCCTCGAAGTCCTTGCCCAGCGTCCAGCCCTTGATCGTGTGGGTGAGGATGACGGTCGGCTGGCCGACGTGCTCCCGGGCGGCCTTGAACGCCGCGTACACCTTGCGGTAGTCGTGCCCGCCGCGGGACAGGTTGCGCAGCTCGTCGTCGGACAGGTGCTCGACCATCGCGCGCAACCGCGGGTCGTCGCCGAAGAAGTGCTCCCTGATGTACGCGCCGGACTCCACGCTGTAGGTCTGGAACTGGCCGTCCGGCGTGGTGTTCATCTTGTTGACCAGCACGCCGTCGGTGTCCTGGGCCAGCAGCGGGTCCCAGTCCCGGCCCCAGATGACCTTGATCACGTTCCAGCCCGCACCGCGGAAGAACGCCTCGAGCTCCTGGATGATCTTGCCGTTGCCGCGCACCGGACCATCCAGGCGCTGCAGGTTGCAGTTGATGACGAAGGTCAGGTTGTCCAGTTCCTCGCGCGCGGCCAGGCCGATCGCGCCCAGCGCCTCCGGCTCGTCCATCTCGCCGTCGCCGAGGAACGCCCACACGTGCGACCGCGAGGTGTCGTGGAGCTCGCGGGCCAGCAGGTACCGGTTGAACCGGGCCTGGTAGATCGCGTTCAGCGCGCCCAGCCCCATCGACACCGTGGGGAACTCCCAGAAGTCCGGCATCAGCCGCGGGTGCGGGTAGGACGGCAGCCCGCCGCCCGGATGCGAGAGCTCCTGCCGGAAGCCGTTGAGCTGGTCCTCGGTCAGCCGGCCCTCGAGGAACGCGCGCGCGTAGATGCCAGGGGCCGCGTGCCCCTGGAAGAACACCTGGTCACCGGACTCGCCGTGATCCTTGCCGCGGAAGAAGTGGTTGAAGCCGACCTCGTACAGGCTGGCCGCGCTGGCGTAGGTGGCGATGTGCCCGCCCACGCCCATGCCGGGCCGGTTGGCGCGGGAAACCATCACGGCGGCGTTCCACCGGATGTAGGCCCTGATCCTGCGCTCGACGTGCTCATCACCCGGGAACCAGGGCTCGCGCTCGGGCGGGATCGTGTTGATGTAGTCGGTACTGCGCAGGCCAGGCACTCCGACCTGCTGCTCGCGCGCCCTCTCGAGCAGGCGGAGCATCACATACCTGGCCCGCGCCCGGCCCCTGGTCCGGACGACGGTGTCGAACGACTCGATCCATTCGCGAGTCTCGTCCGGGTCGATGTCGGGCAGCTGGGTCGGTAGCCCGTCGCTGATGATGGAGAATCGCTGGCGTCCGGAAGCCACGGGGTAGCCTCGCCTTCCGCTTAGATCGGGCGGCTGTTCGGCCGCGGGGTGCGGTGCCCACTCAGGGGCCTGTTCGTGATGTGTTGTCCAGACCAATCGTCGTACGAACCGGCCTTTAACGCATCTCTACTCGACGGTAACCGGACACGCGGGGGCTCCGCCCCCCGCCAACCCCCCGCCCCCCGGAACCCGCGAACCCCTCCGGAACCCGCGAACCCCGGGCCCGCGAACCCCGATCCCGCGAACCCCCCGAGAACCCGCGACGGGCGTTTCGCCGAGAGCAGATCCTGTGGTTACTCTACGTGATAAAAATGGCTATGCGTCACCGGGCATAGACCGGGCAGGTCAATTTATGGCGGCGGTTTTCCCGGCCGGGACGTTTGCCACTTGCGCGCCGGGCCGACCCAGTGTGAACTGTCCCAACAAGTAGTGCTGACGTGTCATCGCCGTCAGGGGGATCCGGCCGCGACGGCCGGCGCGCCGGGCGTGCGGTGACGCGGGGAGGGATTCAAGGAGGACGTCAGTGAGCGCGACCGCGGGCCAGGCGCAAGACGAACGCGGCCAGGCCGAGCGGCTCGGTATCAAACCGGGCCAGGTGGTGCAGGAGATCGGCTACGACGATGATTGCGACGAGCAGCTGCGCGGCGCGATCACGAAGATGGAAGGCGTGGAGCTAGTCGACGAGGACTACGACGACGTAGTCGACGTGGTGCTGCTGTGGTGGCGGGACGGGGACGGCGACCTCGTTGACGCGCTGGTCGACGCGCTCACGCCGCTGGCCGACGGGGGGTACATCTGGCTGCTCACGCCGAAGGCGGGCAGGTCAGGCCATGTCGAGCCGAGCGACATAGGCGAGGCCGCGCCCACGGCCGGGCTGTCCCAGACCTCGACCGTGAGCGCGGCCCGCGACTGGTCAGGCACCCGCCTTGTCGCGCCGAAGGCGCGCCGGTAAGCCATTGCGCCGAAGGCCCGGTGAACCTCCGATCGCGGTTCCGCAGGCGGCCGGGCTGACCTCCGCTCGCGGTCATCTTTGTACCGAACGGGCCGTGGCCCGGTGCCCACGTCAAGGTGGCAGACTTGGGTGGTGACGGGCATTTCCCGGGGCAGTCCCTTCAACCAGCGAAAGGACCTGGCATGGCCGTAGAGGTGGGCAGTCAGGCGCCCGACTTCGAGCTGAAGGACCAGCACGGCACGCCCGTGCGGCTATCGAGCTTCCGCGGCGCCAAGAACGTCGTGCTCGTTTTCTACCCGCTGGCGTTCAGCGGCGTGTGCACGAGCGAGATGTGCGCGATCAGGGACGAGTTCCCGGAGGCCACCCGGGACGACGTCGAGGTGCTCGCGGTGTCTGTGGACTCCACGTACACCATCCGCGCCTGGTCCGACGCCGAGCACTTCCAGTTCGAGCTGCTGTCGGACTTCTGGCCGCACGGAGAGGTGGCCAGGCAGTACGGTGTGTTCGACCCGGAGCGCGGCATCGCGAACCGGGGCACGTTCATCATCGACAAGGACGGCATCGTGCGCTGGAAGGTCGTCAACCCGGTCCCGCAGGCGCGGGACCTGGCCGAGTACTCCAAGGCGCTTGCCGCGCTCGGCTAGCGTCGCGCCGTGTTTAACCGGTAGGGAGGCCTGGAGGCAGTGAGCGTTATGCAAAACCGGCTAGTGAGCGCAGGCCTTCTGGGCCTGCGCGAGCGGCCGGTGCAGGTAGCACGGGCAGCAACCTCAGCTGGTTCTTTGCATAATGCGAACTTCCGGGTGAGACAGAGTGCCGTGTTACCGCTGCGGCGTGCGGCAGACGGATCCGGAGCGGGGCAAGAGTCCCTGGCGGCGCGGGGTGGTGCGCGACCGGCAGGTCCTCATCTGCCCGGCCTGCCAGGAATCTACCGACTGGACCGCCGAGCTGGAGCACTGCGCCAAGTGCCGCAGCGCGCACCTGATCCGCCGGCTGGGCCAGGTGGAGTGCCTGGACTGCGGCCTGGTGCGGGAACCGGAAGCCAGCCTGGTCCCGGTCGGCGGCCCCGACGCCGCAGGCAGCGCCCCGGACCCGGCCGACGCCACCCTGGCCGATGAGGTAGGCCGCGCGCTCGACCGCCTGCTCGGCCAGCGCTGACCGCCTCATCCAGGACCCGCCCCTCTGCCATGAGCCCGGCCGCCACTAACCACGGTCCTCCCATGCGTCACATGACCTTACGTCCCTCTCCCGCGTGGATTGCCGGCCGCGGGCGAGCATCTTCCTGCGCGAGGTCCAGCTGTCCGGACGTCGGTAGTGGCCTATGCGGGTGCGAGGATGGGCCGACGGTGTAGTCACCGGCGCCGTGCCCGGATAAGTGCTGCGACGTGCCCGATTGGGCGATACGCGTAACTGAGAGCCGGTAAGCTGCCACTGATGCTGTTTGTCACCGGAATGCGGGGTAGCAGGTGACTCCGTCCCGCGTTCTCCCTGGTGCTTAGGAGCCTTGTGTGAGTTTGCCCGCTGCCCAGCAACGCGCTCTCGACCGCATGGAGGGAGCGCTGCAGGCCAGCGAGCCCCACCTCGCCTCCATGTTCACGATCTTCGCCCGGCTCAACGCGGACGAGCCGGTCGGCGCAGAGCCGCTGGCCCGCCCGACGCGGCGGCATCGGTGGCTGCAGCACGGTACGACTTTGTACGCGTTCGTGCTGGTCCCAGTCATGTTCACCATGATCGTCATCGGAGCCCTGCTCAGCGGCCGGGTGCACAGCGCGGGCGCCTGCCCAGTCGGCTACTCGGCAGGCAGCGGATCGCCCTGGATAAGCCGGCCGTTGTGCCATCTGACGGGAAACGCTAAGACCACGGCGTCCCGCGCCAGCCTGGCGTCGTGCGCCGCCCGGATCCCGGCCATCCGCTTCGTCACCCGGAACCGCAGCGAGCAGGCCATTGTCCCGCCCGAGCCGGCGTCGGCCGCGATGGGCCCGCCCGCGGTGTGTTAGAACTCAGTCAGGAGGGGACGGGCAGGTGCCGATCGACGAGCTTGGGCCGCAGGCGGCGGAACTGCTGGGGACCCGGGGGATCTGGCGTGACGGACGGTGTTGGCTGCCACCTCGCTGACCGCTAGCACCAGGTCGATCGCGCGGCGGGCCCGGTTATGCGTAGGTGAGCAGCGTCAGGTCCTTGAACCGGAGCACGCCGGCTTCGTCGCCGTTCTTGTTGAAGGCCAGCACCGTCACGGTGATCTCGCTCGTGCCCTCGGGCAGGGCGCTAAGTGAGTCGGATATCTCCAGCGTGGCGTTGAACGGGATGAGCGGATGAGGCGGGCGCTGGTCGAACGGGCTGACCGGCTCCGGGATGTCACAGTGCCCTATGTCGCCCCAGCAGTCACCATGCGCGAACACCGTCAGGTAACCGGCGTAGCGCTGCTCGGCCGTGCGCGGAGTCGTCTCGTCCGCTTCGGCGTTGTTGAGGAAGACGTGCAGGACGAATGACGCGCCGCCGACCCAGACGTGCAAGGTGTCGTGCACGGTCCAGATCCGCTGGCTGAATTCCATGTAGTTGGTGGCCTTCATGGCATTGGCCCACTCCTGCTGGTAGGGCGGTCCGGGAACCTGCGGTATTTCGCCCGGAGCGCGTGACGTCTCGGTCGGCCAGCCGGGCTTGGGAGCGGTATTGAATACCTTGATCGGGGCCTTCGCGAGCACGTTCTCGGTGCCGTCTGCCTGGGCGCTCGCGTAAGCGGAGGGGATAGCCGTGGTGGCCGACCAGTCCCACCACGGCAGGGTCACGCCGGGGACCTGCGACTGAAGGGCCAGCTCCAGCCAGTACAGATAAGCCCGGTGCCAGGGCAGGAAAAGCGGGTCGTGATGCTGGCACCATCCCAATGGCACGCCATGCCAGCCGGCGAAATACTCAAAACCTCGCTTATCATTTAGCGCAATGGCTTGCTTTATCGCCCGCCGGAAGTCGGTAAGTTCC
This sequence comes from Streptosporangiaceae bacterium, assembly GCA_030042885.1. The sequence continues at coordinate 7,179 of JASHYW010000508.1, forward strand.
TGGGCGCTGAGCGCTTCGATATTCTTTCGGATCTTAAGACGGGCGGGCGCAGCATTAGGTGCTGGCTGTGCGGTGATAGTCAATTCGCTGCTCCTGGTGTCATAACAACGATCAGCGTACTGCTACGGTGGGCCGCTGTTATTCTGGATCGTCGAGGGTGTTCTGCGGTTACGCGGACCCGGCCGGTATGCGCGGCCGCGGTGCCGGCCGGCACCGCCGGGACGTGCCTGCCGGGCAATCGGGCAGAACAGAGTAAGGCCCCCTCCATGTATGAGATGGAGGGGGCCTCACCTGGCCGCATCACAGCAGGTCAGCCGGTTGCCCGGCCGTCCCATGTGCCGCACCAGGTGGCCGGTTGCCCGGTCTCCCGATGCCGAGCCAAGTTGGTCGGTTGCCCGGCCTCCTCGGCCCTGCGGGCCGCCCGCCGGTGCCGCGCACCCGTTCGAGATACCGGTTTCCCGGTCCCTCTCGCGTCCCCGGAGTCGCCTCCGGGCGGTACCCGTTTCCGACGGTGAAGTATTTCTACTGCTTCGGCGGGGTGCCGCGCAAGGGTTTGCGGCAAAGTTATTTGAATTTCTTTGCTGTCCACATGCTGTCCACAGAGTACAGGTAGTTATTCGCAACCAGCGAAGGTTATCCACTGGCTTATTCACAGCTCTTCCACAGGTCACGACGGGTAACTCGGGGAATACCCTGACCGTGGTCGCCGCATGTAATCGCCTCGTCCTTTCGCGGCGACTTCCCGTAAATCTCGGACCAGCCGTGATCGTCGGCCGCTGGCCGCGCAATGACGGGAGTTCCGGCCTCGATGGCGGCGGTCCCGCGCAGGGCATTGGCCCCGGGGGAAAATGTAGTATTCCCTCCGGCGTGGCCGGGCCTGGCCCTGACCCACCGCGACAAGGAAAGATGACGACCATGGCGGATCTGCACGGCACGTGTGAGGCGCGGTTCGAGCCGGTGCGCAGGGCGCTGGCACGGAACCTGGACTCCGGCGAAATGTCCCACGCCTCCGGCGTTTCCGGGCTGGACCAGCCTGCGGTGGCCGAGGATCTCTACGACTGGCAGACGGCTACCTCCCGGATGGCAGCTCAGGTTCCGTGGTGGGAGCCGGGAACCGCATCGGGCTATCACGCCCTCAACTACGGGCACCTGGTCGGCGAGGTGGTGCGGCGGATCAGCGGCAAGACGCTCAAGCAGTTCGTCGCCGAAGAGATCACCGGGCCGCTGGGTGCCGATTTCCAGATCGGCGCCGCGGAAAGCGACTGGGGCCGGATCGCGGACGTGGTCCCGCCGCCGCCGCTGCCGTTCGACCTGGCCTCCCTCGACCCGGGCAGCCCGGCCGTCAAGACACTGACCGGACCGGCCGTCGAGGCCGAGGTCGCCAACACCCCCGGCTGGCGTCGCGCGGACATCGGCGCGGCTAACGGGCACGGGAACGCACGCTCGGTGGCCCGGGTCATGTCGGTCGTCGCCCGCGGCGGCGAGGTCGACAGCGTCCGCCTGCTCAGCCCCGAGACCATCGACCTGATCTTCCGTGAGCAGCAGAACGGCATCGACCTGGTCCTGGGCGTCCCGCTGCGCCTGGGCATCGGCTATGGGCTGCCCCAGCGCGACATCCTGCCCTGGATCCCTGACGACAGGATCTGCTTCTGGGGCGGCTGGGGCGGCTCCATGATCGTCATGGACGCCGGTCGCCGCATGACGATCTCCTACATGATGAACAAGATGGGGCCGGGGATCATCGGATCCGACCGGAGCGCCGAATACGGGCAGGCCATCTACGACGCCGTCACCAGCTAGGAGCGCTAGGCCTGGCCGAGTGCCCGGTGCCGCGGGCGAGCGCCCCGGCCGCGGTGCGCGGCTCTGGCCTGAGGGCCTGGCGAGGACGATGATGTGGTCATGGCTGAATGGGTGGGTCGTCCCGCCACCGAGATCGCGAACGCGGTCCGGTCAGGCGTGGTCACCGGCCCTGAGCTGGCCGGCGTCTATCGCGGCTTGCTCAGCGGCCGCATCGGCGTCGAGCAGGTCGGAGAAGTAGTACGGCGGCCATGCGGCATGGTAGCTCCCCCCGGGGCCTTCAGCGGCCGGCGTGGCTTACGGTGGTGCCGTGCGGGACGTGCCTTGGTGGGGACTGGCCTCCTCGGCCGCCGCTCCGATCCTGCTGGTCGGGGGCTGGACGGCGGCCGCCGCCCTGCAGCCTCATTTCGACCAGGTAGCCGATACGGTCAGCTCGCTCGCCGCACCGGGCGCGACCGACCGGTGGGTGATGACGCTGACGTTCCTGGTGGTCGGCGTGTGCTACGTCGTCACCGGGCTGGCGCTGCGCCCGGCCAGGGCCGCCGGGCGGCTGATCCTGATCACGGGAGCCGCCGCGGGCATGCTGGTGGCGGCGTACCCGGAGCACGCCGGGACCGCCTACCCGGTCCCGCACATCATCTGGGCCTCGATCGGCCTGGCGGGCCTGACCACCTGGCCGGCCGGGGCCTGGCGGCGCGGGCCCGCGGTGCCATGGGGCCTGAGGCCCGCGGTGGCCGCCGCGGCCATCGCATTGCTGCTCGCCCTGCTGGCGTGGTTCGTCGCAGAACTGGTCACCGGAGCCGGACAGGTCGGCATGGCCGAACGAGCCGCGGGAGTCGCGCAGGCCGCCTGGCCGCTGGCCGTGGTGCTCTCCTGCCGCCGCCCGGCCGGCCGCTACCGCACCGAGCCTGCGCCCGCCGTGGCCGTCAAACAGACCAGGACCGCGTAGGCCAGCGCGGCGGCAGCAGCGCCGAGCACCGAACCGGCCACGACCTGAGCAACCGTGTGATCCTTCAGCGCCACCCGGGACCAGCCGAGCAGCCCGACCAGTACGTAGCCGCCGAGTGCCAGCGGGCCGTAGGTCAGCGCCAGGATGGCCACCGAACCTGACGCCACCGCGCAGTGGATGGAGATCTTCCACACCGTGGTGATGGCGGCGAGAACCCCCACGCTGGCCAGCATGAAGGACAGGTAGCCGGTCAGCAGGCGCGGCGCGCCCAGCACGAACAGCAAGATCAGCCCGGCACCGACCGATGCGGTGATGAACGCCAGCACGATGAGCCGGGGCCGCCGCGCGCCCACGTTCCGGTCGCTCCAGCGGCCGTGCCGGATGCCCCAGGAGATGAACACGGTCGGCAGTACGGCGGCAAACAGCGCGGCCAGCAGCCCCCAGCCGATGCCCGCGCGGCCCTCGGCATGCCAGCCGATACCGACCACGGTGACGATCAGCCAGTTCTTCGGCTCGAGCCAGTAGGACCACCGCCGGGCCCAGGACCTGCCTGCGTGACGCGCGTCCATAGGCCGACCGTAACCCGTGACATCCCGTGCTACCGTCCCGGGTATGGCGGCGCGCACCGGCAGGCAGTTCCTCGAGCGGCTGGCCGCCGCCCAGGTGCACGTGGAGATCCAGGGCGAGACGCTGACCGGCGGCGTGGCCGGCCACCCCGCCTTCCGCAACGTCGTGAACAGCTACGCCGAGCTGTACGACATGCAGCACCACCCCGCCTACCGGGACGTGCTCACCTATCCCTCGCCGACCTCGGGCGAGCCGGTCGCCACGTCCTTCCTGGTCCCCACGACCCCGCAGGACCTGGCCAAACGGCGCCAGGCGTTCAAGATCTGGGCCGACCGCTCGCTCGGCATGCTGGGCCGCACCGGCGACTACCTGAACAGCGCGCTGATGGCGCTGGCCTCGGCGCACGACTGGTTCGCCCAGGCCGATCCGCGCTTCGGCGAGAACATCCAGAAGTATTACGAAAAGGTCCGTGAGGAAGACCTGCTCTGCACCCACACCCTGGTACCGCCGCAAGCCAACCGCGCGGTGGCCGCGAGCCAGCAGGCCAGCGGCTCGCTGATGGCGCACGTGGTCGCCGAAGACGGCAACGGCGTCGTCATCCGCGGCGCCCGGCTGCTGGCCACCATCGGCCCGTTCGCCGACGAACTGCTGGTGTTCCCCTCCACGCTGCTGCGCAACGCCCCCGAGGACAAGCCATACTCCTTTGCCTGCGCCATCAGCAACGACACGCCTGGCCTGCGCTACATCGCCCGCGAGCCGCTGGACTACGGCCGGCCCCGGCACGATCATCCGCTCGGCTCCAGGTTCGAGGAATCCGACGCGGTTGTCGTGTTCGACGACGTGCACGTGCCCTACGAGCGCTGCTTCGTGCTCGGCGACCCGGAGCTGTGCAACGGCTTCTACGCCCGGACCTCGGCGGCGGTGCACATGACCCACCAGGTGGTCGCGCGCACCACGGCCAAGACCG
>JASHYW010000509.1 GCA_030042885.1 Streptosporangiaceae bacterium
GGCGGCGGGTAGCAGGCCGCCCATTCGGGCTCCGGGATGATCAGCGGTTCGGCCCGGCCGGGCAGCCAGACCCGGGCGGTCACCTCAGACCGCCAGCGCCGGTACGTCGACCCGCCGGCCTTCGGCCGATGACCGCAGCGCCAGGTTCGCCAGCTGCACGCCCCGGGCCCCCTGGGCCAGGTCCCAGGAGAACGGCCTGCCCTCGGCCGCGCTCTTCAGGAACAGCTCCCATTCCGTCTTGAACCCGTTATCGAAACTCATGTTGTCCGGCACGTCCGTCCACTGCGCCCGGTAGTCGATCGGGTCGGGCAGGTCCGGATTCCACACCGGCAGCGGCGTGGACACCCGGTGCTGCACCGCGCAGGTGCGCAGGCCCGCCACCGCGCTGCCGTGCGTCCCGTCCACCTGCAGTTCGAGCAGTTCGCGCCGGTTGACCCGGACCGCCCAGGACGAGTTCACCGAGGCGAACGCGCCGCTGGCGAACTCCAGCACCGCGTAGGCGGCATCGTCCGCGGTCGCGTCGTACCCGCGGCCGGAGGAGTCCCAGCGCCGCGGCACGTGCGTCGCGGTCCTCGCGTACAGCGCCGTGATCGGGCCGAACAGGTCGGTCAGCAGGTACTGCCAGTGCGGAAACATGTCCAGCACGATCCCGCCGCCTTCCTCGGCGCGGTAATTCCAGGACGGCCGCTGTGCCGGGATCTGGTCACCCTCGAACACCCAGTAGCCGAACTCCAGCCGGACCGACAGCACCCGGCCGAAGAAGCCCCCGCTGACCAGGCGCCGCAGCTTGATCACCCCGGGCAGGAACAGCTTGTCGTGCACCACGCCGTGGGTGATGCCGGCCGCCTTCGCGGTCCGGGCCAGCCGGAGCGCGCCCTCCAGCGAGCCGGCCACCGGCTTCTCGGTATAGACGTGCTTGCCCGCCTCGATCGCCTTCAGCAGGCTCGCCTCGCGCGCGCTGGTGACCTGGGCGTCGAAGTAGACCTCGACCGCCGGGTCGGCCAGCACCTCGTCCAGGTCGGTAGTCCACCGCTCCAGGCCGTGCCGCTCGGCGATCGCGTGCAGCCGCTCCTCGCTGCGCCCGACCAGGATGGGCTCCGGGCAGACGGTAGTACCGTCGTCGAGCCGCACGCCGCCTTGCTCGCGGATGGCCAGCAGCGACCGCACCAGGTGCTGCCGGTACCCCATCCGGCCGGTGACGCCGTTGACGGCGACGTGGACGACCTTGCGCGCCATGGAACCCAGCCTTCGGATCGCGGCGGTCGGCGTCAAGGCTCGTCCGCTTGCTCATCATATGGGAGCCCTGCGGCGATGGTTGACCGTCAGCCCCGGTCACGCGCATGATCCGTACTAATCAGCCTCACCGACCGCCCCAGTCAGCCCCTCGAGGGAGTGAGCACATGAGCGAAGCGGCACACGTCCCGTTCACCGAGACCAAGGCGCCAGAATCCGCCGAGCGGTTGCACCGCGGGGCTCTGGGCCTGGTCGACATCTCCGCCTCGACGATGGCGAACATCGGCCCGGCCTACAGCTTCTACTTCGGCTTCGCGGGGATGGTGGCCTTGGCGGGCCTCGCCTCGCCGCTGGTCGTGCTCGTCGCCGCCGTCGCGATCGCGCTGCTCGGCAACACGCTGTCGGAGTTCTCCCGGGCGCACCCGTCGACCGGCGGGTTCATCACGTTCGTGGGCAAGACGTTCGGCGGCACCAGCGCGGTGACCACCGCACTGGTGGCCGGGATGGGCTACATCATCGCGATCGCCTCGGTGCTGGTCATCTCCGGCGGGTTCCTGTCGATCATGATCCAGTACTACACGGGCGCGAGCATCCCGTGGATCATCTTCTCCGTCTTGTTCACTGCCGGCGCCATGGTGATGATGTTCCGCGGCGTGGCCGTGTCGACCAGGCTGGCCGGCTTCTTCTTCGCCTTCGAGCTGACCGTGCTGCTCGTCGTGTCCATCGCCGTGCTGATCAAGAACGGCGGCCACCTCAGTGGCGTGCCGTTCCAGCCCAGCCACGTCCTCAACGGCTTCAGCGGCCTGGGCGTCGCCTTCCCGCTCGCCGTCTACCTGTTCATCGGCTGGGAGAACTCGGCGGCGCTGGCCGAGGAGACCACCAACCCCCGGCACAACGTGCCCCGGGCCGTGTACCTCTCGATCGCCCTCATGGCCTTCACGTACCTGCTGCTGGCCTACGCCACCGTCACCGGCTTCCACTACAACGCCACGGCGCTCATGGCCCCCCTCATCCCGTTCATCGCCGTCGCCCACAGCGTGGCGGCCTGGCTGGCCTTCATCGCCTACCTGGCCGGGCTGACGTCCACCCTCGGCGTGCTCATCGCCGCGGTGAACTCCCAGTGCCGGCTGATCTTCAACGCCGGGCGCGAGGGCCTGCTGCCGCGCTGGATCGGCCGGGTCCACCCGGTCCGCCGGACGCCGGTCAACGCCATCATCGCCTTCGTCGGCATCGCTTCGGCCATCACCTTGGGCTGGGCGCTCGGCCACTGGATCGGCGGGACCGGCAACAGCCTGAGCGCGCTGAACTTCTTCGCCGAATCCGCCACGATGGGTACGATCCTGATCGTGTTCGTGTACGCAGCGGCCAACGTGGCGCTGCCGTTCTACTACCGCAAGTACCGGCCGGCCGAGTTCAACCCGGTCAAGCACGTGGTGCTGCCGGTCCTCGGCGTGGTTGCGGTCGGCATCCCCATCTACTACCTGTTCAACCCGTCGCCGCCGATCCAGCCGTACGACTGGTTCCCGTGGGTGGGGCTGGGCCTCATCGTGGTGTCCATCATCTACTCGATCTGGCTGGTCAGGCGCGACCCTGGCCTGGGCGACCGGGTCGGCTCGATCATCGCCGACGAGTAAGGCTCGCGGCTCGGTGGCGGCACCCGCCGCGGTGACCGCCACCGGGCCCCGGCCTGCGCGCAGCCCCGCCAGCGCCAGCCCGCGCCCGGTACCAGGTTCCCGGACGCAGGCCGGAAGGTCCGTTCGGATAAATGGAGATCTGACATGACCGACACCGCCGTACGCGCGGACGAGACGGCCGGCGCGCAGCCCGCGCATCCGCTGGACCCGGCCACCGCGGCCGAGTACCTGGCCGGACGACAGATCATGACGGCGGCCGGGCTGCTGGCCGACCCGACCCGGTTCGCCTACTACGGGCTGGAGGAACCGCCCAAGGACCACGTGCTGGCCGGCCAGGCGGCCGATCGTCGGCTGCGCGCGTTCCTGATCAGCACCGGGACCGGCGAGTCAGCCGACGTGGTGATCTCGCTGGCGGACAAGAAGGTCGTCAGCATGCGCAGGCTGGACCCGCGCACCGACGGCCAGATGCCGATCATCGACAGCGACTTCGCGGCCGTGGACGAGATCGTCAAGGCGGACCCGGCCTGGCGGGCGGCCATGGCCAGACGGGGCCTGGATGACATCAGCACGATACGGGCCTGCCCGATCACCGCGGGCGTGTTCGGTGTGGCCGACGATGACCGGCGGCGGATGGTGCGCGTGCTCGCCTTCGTCCAGGAAAGCGAGCACGACCTGGCCTGGGCGCACCCGGTCGACGGCGTTGCCGCCTACGTCGACCTGGTCTCCAAGAAGGTCTTCAAGATCACCGACGAGTTCGAGCTGCCGGTCCCCGCCGAGTCAGGAGACTACGACGACGAGGCCGTCCGCGGCCCGCACCGGACCACGCTGCGCCCGATCGAGATCACCCAGCCTGAAGGGCCGAGCTTCACGCTGGACGGATACGCGCTGCGCTGGCAGGACTGGTCGATGCGGATCGGGTTCGATGCGCGCGAGGGGCTGACCCTGCACCAGATCAGTCTCTGCCGGCGCCCTGTGATCTACCGGGCGTCGATCCCCGAGATGGTGGTGCCCTACGGCGACCCGCGGTTCCGCTACTGGCAGGCCTACTTCGACGCGGGCGAGTACATGCTCGGGAAGTGGGCCAACTCGCTCGAGCTCGGCTGCGACTGCCTGGGCGAAATCGCCTACCTGGACGCGACCGTGACCGACGACACCGGCCAGCCCCGGGTGATCAAGAACGCGATCTGCATCCACGAAGAGGACTTCGGCATCCTGTGGAAGCACACCGACATCTTCAACGGCTCGGCCCAGGTACGCCGCCAGCGCCGGCTGGTGGTGTCGTACTTCACCACGGTCGGGAATTACGACTACGGCTTCTACTGGTACTTCTACCTGGACGGCACCATCGAGTGCG
>JASHYW010000510.1 GCA_030042885.1 Streptosporangiaceae bacterium
ATCGTGGTCCTGGACCGGGGCCGGGTCGCCGACAGCGGCACCCACGCGGAACTGACCGAGCGCTGCCCGCTGTACCGGCAGCTCATCACCGGCCCGGACGACAACGCCGAGCCGACCGCGCAGCTGATCCGGCCGCTGCGGGCCAGCACCGTGGAGGACCTGCTCGACGGGCGGGCCGCCGGGACTTCGGTGCGTGCCCGCGCCCTGGCCTGGCCGGCCCGCGGGCACCTGTCCGGGACGTTCGAGAGCCTGCCGCCCTCGCCGGAGCTGCTGGCCCAGGTCGCGGCGCTGCCGCCGGCCAGGGACGTGCCGGACGTGGATATCCCCCAGGCCCGGGCCGCGGACCGGCATTTCACGCTGCGCCGGCTACTGCGGCCGCTCGCCCTCGCGCTGACCATCGGGCTGGTGCTGGACGGCCTGGACGCGCTGGCCGGCCTCACGCTGCCCGCGCTGGTCAGGAACGGCATCGACCACGGGGTGGAGACCAAGGTCTTCGGTGCGATCGTCGCGGTCTCGCTGATCGGGCTGGCCATCGTGCTGGCCGACTGGCTGGTCAACGTGGCCGAGACGATGGTGGTCGGGCGCAACGGGGAACGGCTGCTGTACATCCTGCGGGTCAAGCTGTTCGCCCAGCTCCAGCGGCTCGGCCTGGACTTTTACGAAGGCGAGCTGTCCGGCCGGATCATGACCAGGATGACCACCGATGTGGACGCACTGTCCACGTTCCTGCAGACCGGCGTGGTCACCATGGTCAGCTCGGTGCTGACCTTCTTCGGCGTGCTCGCCGCGCTGCTCATCATCAACCTGCGGCTGGGCCTGGCGGTGCTGTGCATCTTCCCGGTGCTGGTGGCCGCGACGCTGGTGTTCCGGTCGAAGTCGGCCAAGGCCTATGCGGACTCGCGGGAGAAGGTCGCGGTGGTCAACGCCGACTTCGCGGAGAACGTGGCCGGGCTGCGGGTGACGCAGGCGTTCCGCCGCGAGCCGGCCAACCGGGACCGGTTCGGGCGGCGCAGCCGGGCCTTCCGGGCCTCCCGGCTCCGCGCGCAGCGTTACATCGCGCTCTACTTCCCGTTCGTGCAGACCCTGTCCACCGTGGCGGGCGCGATCGTGCTGGTCATCGCGACCGGCGAGGTGCACAGCGGGGCGCTCACCGCGGGCGCGCTGATCGCCTACCTGCTCTACATCGACATGGTCTTCTCCCCCGTCCAGCAGCTCTCCCAGGTGTTCGACGGCTACCAGCAGGCCATGGTCGGGCTGCGCCGGATCACCGACCTGCTCAGGCTGCGCACCTCTACGCCCCAGGCCAGCAAGCCGGTCCCGGCCGGCCGGCTGCGCGGGGGCATCGAGCTGCGGGACGTGGACTTCAGCTATTCCGGCACCGGCACCACCGCGATCAGCGGGGTGAACCTGACCGTCAAGCCGGGTGAGACCGTGGCCCTGGTGGGCCAGACCGGGGCGGGCAAGTCCACGCTGGTCGAGCTCATCGCGCGGTTCTATGACGTGACCAGCGGGGCCGTCCTGGTCGACGGCACCGATGTCCGCGACTTCGACCTGGGCAGCTACCGGCACCGGCTCGGGGTCGTCCCGCAGGAGTCCTACCTGTTCGCGGGCACGATCCGGGACTCGATTGCGTACGCCAGGCCGGACGCCTGCGATGATGAGATCGTGGCGGCAGCGCGGGCGGTCGGCGCGCACGACATGATCACCCAGCTGCCCGGCGGCTATGGTCATCTGGTGTCCGAGCGCGGCCGCAACCTGTCGGCCGGCCAGCGGCAGCTCGTCGCGCTGGCCCGCGCCCAGCTGGCCGATCCCGCCATCCTGCTGCTCGACGAGGCGACCGCCGCCCTCGACCTGGCCGCCGAGGCGGCGGTTAACCGCGCCACCAGCGAGCTGACCGCGGCCCGCACCACCATCGTGGTCGCGCACCGGCTCACCACCGCGGCTCGCGCGGACCGGATCGTGGTGCTGGATTCCGGGCGGATCGCGGAGATCGGCAGCCATGATGAACTGCTGGCCGAGGACGGGATCTACGCGTCCCTGTGGGCCGCCTTCGCCGGCGAGTCCGAACTCGTCGCCTGAAGCCCTGCGGGCCCGCTGACGGACGGCACGCAGGTCGCGGGGGCGGGCACCGCGGGTCGTTCGGCATAATGCCCTTGATCTGTGGGGTGAGGCCATGTACCGGCTCATGTACCGGATGGTGCTGCGGCGGCTGCCTGCGGAGACGGCACATCAGGCAGGGTTCTGGCTGATCCGCGCAGTGGCCGCGGTCCCGGGCGCGGCGTGGTGCCTGCGGCGGTGGCTCGGGCCGCGCGATCCGGTGCTGCGGGTCCGCGCGCTCGGGCTGGAGTTCCCCGGCCCGCTCGGGCTGGCGGCCGGATTCGACAAGGACGCGCGCGGGACGGCCGGGCTCGGCGCGCTCGGGTTCGGGTTCGTGGAGGTCGGCACGGTGACGGCCCGGCCGCAGCCGGGGAACGACCGGCCGCGGATGTTCCGGCTGCCCGCGGACCGGGCGCTGGTCAACCGGATGGGGTTCAACAACGACGGCGCCGCGGCGGCCGCCGCCCGACTGCGAAGGCGGCGCGGGGCGGGGACGATCGTCGGGGTCAACATCGGCAAGACCAGGGCGGTGCCGGAGGAACAGGCGGCCGCAGACTACGCGGCCAGCGCACGGGCGGTGGCCGGGGTGGCCGACTACGTGGTGGTCAACGTGAGTTCCCCGAACACGCCGGGGCTACGCGACCTGCAGGCCGCCGAGCGGCTCCGGCCGCTGCTGGTGGCGGTGCGCGAGGCCCTGGACGGGGTCTCTGGGCAGTCCGGGCGGCGCGTGCCGCTGCTGGTGAAGATCGCGCCCGACCTGGCCGACGTGGACGTCGACGCGGTGGCCGACCTGGCGCTCGGGCTCGGGCTGGACGGGATCATCGCGACCAACACCACCCTCTCCCGGGACGGGCTGGCCAGCTCCCCGGCCGAGGTGGCCGCCGCCGGGCCCGGCGGGCTGTCCGGGCCGCCGCTGGCAGGCAGGGCCCTGGCGGTGCTGCGGCGGCTGCGCGCCCGGGCCGGGGATCGTCTGGTGCTGATCGCAGCGGGCGGGATCGAGACCCCCGATGACGC
>JASHYW010000511.1 GCA_030042885.1 Streptosporangiaceae bacterium
ATCTTCACCCCGATGATCCTGCGGCTGATGGACAAGCGCAGGCGCGCCTGACCGCTGAGTCCTCGGCTCAAGCCGTAGCACCACGGCCCGTTCGGATCAGTCAAGATCTTTGCCGAACGAGCCGTGGTTCACCCGGGAAGGGCTCCGGCACCAATCTGAGCCGCGGCCTCGAACGGTCCATAGCCGAACGGTGACGACGGACGGCACGCGACCACCACTTTGCACCTTCCGCCCCGCCGCCGCCCCATCCCCGGCAAAAGACCGCAGCCACCTGCGACCTGCACGTCACCGACGACGGAGGGGACCCAGTTATCGCAGCCCACGGCAGCGCCACGCAGTGACGAATGAGAATCTAAGCCGGGAGCGCTCTCGGCTTCAGCTCGTTGCGGCGATCATGATGGCCGCCTTCTCGCCTGTCATCACCGTCGGGGCGTTGGTGTTGCCGTGCGGGACGGCGGGGAACACTGACGCGTCGGCGACCCGCAGCCGCTGCACACCGTGCACCCGGAGTTGCGGGTCCACCACCCCGGTGGACTCGGTGCCGATCCGGGCGGTGCAGGCCGGGTGGTAGGTGTGCTCGACCTCGCGCCGGATGATCTTGTCGAGGGCCTCGCGGGATGACGTGTCGCCGCCGGGATGGATCTCCCTGCCTACCAGGCCGCGCAGCGGCGCGGACGCGAAGATCTCCCGGGCCCGCTCGACGGCGGTGATCATGGCCTGCATGTCCCCGGGCTCTTTGAGGTAGTTGGCGGTGATGGCCGGCTTGTCCTTCGGGTCGCCGCTGCGCAGCCGGACGTGGCCCGTGCTGTGCGCTCCGACCAGCGAGCAGCCGATCGTAACCGCGGGGGTCGGGTAGGTGCGGAAGCCATGGTCGTAGAAGTACGCGGGAGCGCAGATGTACTGCATGTCCGGTGCCGCGTCACCGGAACGGGTGTGGAAGAACGCGCCTGCCTCACCGACGTTCGAGGTCAGCAGCCCGGTCCGGCGCGTCAGGTAGGCCAGCAGCCACTTGGGCGACTGGGCCTCGTGCAATGTCCCCTTGGCGGTGGTCTCCATGTTGATCAGGTACGCCGGATGGTCCATGTAATGGTCGCCCACGTTAGGGTTGTCCACCATCACGGCGATGCCGTGCTCGGCCAGGTGATCGGCGGGACCGATACCGGAGAGCATCAGCAGCTGGGGGGTGTTGATCGCCCCCGCCGACACGATGACCTCCTTGGTGGCCCGGATAAACCCGGCCTGGCCGTCCCGCTCGGCTTCGACGCCGACCGCGACGCCGTTCTGGATCCGTACCCGGAGCACGTGAGTGTTGGTCAGAACGCTGAAGTTGCTCCGCTTGCGGGCCGGGTCGATATAGCCGTCGGCGGTCGTCCACCGCATTCCTCTGCGCTGCGTCACCTGGTAAAGACCCGTACCGAGCTGATCGGACCCATTGAAGTCATCGTTTGCCTCCAGGCCGCTGGCGGCCATCGCCTCGACGAGCTTGAGGCTCATGTCATTCGGGGACCGGAGGTCCTGGACGTAGAGCGGACCGCTGTCGCCGTGGTAGTCGTCGGCGCCGCGGGAGTTGTTCTCCGACTTGCGGAACAGCGGGAGCACGTCCGCATACGACCATCCGGTGGCCCCATCCTTGGCCCAGGTGTCGTAGTCGGCCTTGTTGCCGCGGATGTAGATCATGGCGTTCATCGAGGAGCAGCCGCCGAGCATCTTGGCTCTCGGCATGAAGATCCTCCGCCCGCCCAGGTACTGCTCGGGCTCGGAGAAGTAGGCCCAGTCCAGCTCGCTCTTGAACTGCTTGGAGAACGCCGCGGGCACCTGCACGTTCATGTGCTTGTGGCTGCCGCCAGCCTCGATGAGCAGCACCCGGTTGCCGGCCGACTCCGACAGCCGGGCGGCCACGACGGCGCCGGCCGAGCCTGCGCCCACCACGATGTAGTCGAATGAAGTCATGGGTCATCCCCGCAGTGCTGAGGCGAACAGGGCCGGCAACTTCGTTGCCGAGGGCGCCGCGGCGAACTCGGTGAGTTTGCGGGCGGTGGATTCGGAGGTCTTGCTGGTCAGGAACCACGGCGGTTTGGGGAACAAGGTGTTTTCGCCGTGCCGGACCGAGCGCGGGAACGGGCGGAATGGTGCGGACACGACGGTCTTGAGCGGCTTGTCGAACATCAGCGCGTTGTGCACAACCCCGATGCCCGACTGCACATCGGTGTAGCTGTGACCCGGGTAAGCTCCCCAGGCGGCCCGGGGGACCAGGAACGCAGCAGCCGACCATGCGTTTATCCCGATCCCCCCGTAATGCAGGGCTGCGATGGCCCGGTCGAAGTCCGCGCCGAGCTGGCGGCGCGTCTTCGGGTGCACAATGAGGTTCACCGACAGCGTCCCGTACAGCTTGTCGTTGCAGAAGTCGACCGCGCGCTGCAGAAACTCCCCGGCCTCTCCCGGCAGCGACGTCGTCACCATGGCCGGGGCGAAGAACTCGGTGCGGAACCCGTACTGCTCCGCGGCCGGATCCACGTTGACCGCGAACAGGCGTTTCGCGTCACCGCCCAGCACCTCGGTGGCGGGCTCCGCTTCCTGCAGAGCACGTAGGCGCTCCTCGGTGCCGGGGTAATACGCGACCCTGGGCTCCGATTCGTCGAGCCGCCGCCGGACCTCGCGCAGCATGCTTGCGCTGCCGTCCCACTCGGCAGGGAGGATGAGGACCTGGCTGGCCACGCAGTTGTGCCCGGCATTGTGCAGCTTCTGCGTGACCACGTGCTCGGACTGGTACCGGAAGTCGGCCTCGGTCCAGGGACCCGGCAGCACGATCGTCGCGCCGACACCGCCGAGCTCGGAGCTGACCGGCGTGTCGATGACCCGGTCGTCGGCCGCCTTGCGCTGCTGGCCCTCCTCCCCCGGGCCGTACACGATCAGGTCGTGCGTACGAGCGCTGCCGGTGATGTGGATCGCCTGCACCGCGTCATGACGGGTCAGGTACTCACCGACATCACCGGCGCCGTAGACGAAGGCCAGATACCCGTCACGTATCAGCTGGGCGAAGATGTCCTCGAAGACCGGCCCGAGGTACTCGTTGACCGGGTTCATCTTGCAAATCACGACCTCACCGCAGTTGATCATGCGGTCGAGGATGTCCAGCGGCACGCTCGCCGAGACGTTTCCGGCTCCCAGCACCAGCGCCAGTTCGCCATCGGGATCCCGGCACCGGTAGAAGCTGGCCATGTTCTCGCGCAGGTTCTGCTCGGTCACGCCCTCCTGCATCCACACGTCCACGGCCATGCCGTGAAACAGCAGCTCCTCGTAGCGGTCGAAGGGAAGCACCCGGGCGACGACCTTGCCGTCCACGCTGCGGTGCAGCTTGACATGCGCGAGCAGATCGGCGCCGGTATCGAG
Source organism: Streptosporangiaceae bacterium (assembly GCA_030042885.1). The sequence continues at coordinate 3,391 of JASHYW010000511.1, forward strand.
AGCGGTGAGGGTCTGGATCGACGCCGACAGCCACGCCACGACGCCGTACGGGCCGCCCAGCCACGCCTCGGCACCGACCAGAGGCGAGCCGGCGTGCAGCTGCTTGGCCTTGGTCTCGGCATCTGCCCAGCGCTCCGCGTTGGCCAACGTGGCCTGACGCACCTCTACCAGGTACTGGATCTTGTCTTTGATCGGCAACCGTGCCCACACCGTCTTGTGGCCGGCAAGCCTCGCTAGAACCTGATCCACCTGTTGGGTGTCCACAGCAGCCTCCTTGGCTCGCCCAGCGGTTTGCATCGGCACGTCGCTGGTTCC
>JASHYW010000512.1 GCA_030042885.1 Streptosporangiaceae bacterium
GGGGAAGTCGTGGGTGCGCACCTGGGCCGGCTGGCCCTTGGGCCGCCATTCCCGGCCGCCGTTCTTGAACTCGCCGACATTCTCCTTCTTCTTGGTGTCCACGCTGATCACCGGATCGGCGGTGTCCGGATGGGCCGTGACCTGCCCGCTGATATACCGGAACTGCGCATCCCGGTCCGGGTGCCGCTGGCCCTCGATGGTCTTGGCGTTGCCCTGCAGGCTGAACCCCTCGGCCCGCAGCAGCTCCCCGACGGTGTCGGCGCTGACCTTATGGCCCTGGCGGGTCAGCTCGTCCGCCAGGGCGCGGGTCGACTTGGTGGTCCACCGCAGCGGCGACATCGGATCGCCCCGCTCTTGCGGCTCAACCAGGGCCAGCAGCGCCGGGCGCAGCCCAGGATCCAGATCGGCCGCCCGCTTGCGCCCCCCGCCCGGCCGCCGGGCCCGGCCCAGCGGCTCGGCCCCCGAGTCCAGCTCATCGACTCCCAGGGATACCGTGGCCTCGCGGACCCCGGCAGCCCGGGCTACCAGCCGGATCCCGCCATGGCCCAGCGCCCGGGCCTCGGCTCCCATTAGCAGCCGCCGCTGCCGCTCATCCAGATGCGGGAAGATCGTCTCGAACTTCGCCGCCAGCATCTCCCTGGTAACCTCCATCGGGCTCATACCACACAAGCGTGCCCGATTCCAGGAAGCTACGGGTTATTTTCCCGCGAGCCCTTAGCCAAAGTTGATCAAGGTTCGCGAGGGGTGCTGGTGCCGGGTGTTTTGCCTGCGTAGCCTGTGCCGGACCGGCATGATCGGCGTCTATGACGCAGACTGGGATGGTGGCGGGCGGCCGTGTGACCGACTGGATCTCGCTGGGCGTGCTGGCGTCCGCGGTGCCCCGGGATGCGGTCGATGAGGCGATCGAGACGGCCGGCAGGGGCGCGAGGCGGGCCGGCGGGAAGCTGCCGCCGCATGTCATGGTGTACTTCGCGATGGCGCTGGCGCTGTTCGCCGACGACGACTATGAGGAGGTCGCGGCCCGGCTGGCCGGGACGCTGCGGGGCTGGGACTGCTGGGATGAGGCCTGGGAGGTGCCGACCTCCGGCGGGATCACCCAGGCCCGGCAGCGGCTGGGCTCCGAGCCGCTGGCCGAGCTGTTTTCGCAGGTGGCGGTCCCGGTCGCCGGGGAGCTGACCCGGGGGGCGTTCCTGGGGCCGTGGCGGCTGATGGCCATCGATGGGCTGGAGTGGGATGCCCCGGCCACCGAGGCGAACATCGCCGCGTTCGGGTTCGCCGGGACGGGCGCCGGTGATCCGGACAAGGCGGCGTTCCCGAAGGTCCGGGTGGTGACCATCAGCGAGTGTGCTTCGCACGCGGTGGTGGACGCGCGGATCGGCGGGGTGGCCGGCGAGGGAGCCGGGGAGCAGTCGCTGGCCCGGCCGATGCTGGCCCGGCTGGAGGAGGACTGGCTGCTGATAGCGGACCGGAACTTTTATCACTGGGACGGCTGGTGCGCGGCGGCGGGCACCGGCGCGGCGCTGCTGTGGCGGGTGAAATCGGACCTGCGGCTGCCGGTGCTGGACCTGCTGCCCGACGGGTCGTACCGGTCGGTGCTGGTCAGCCCCAAGATCAAGGGCAAGGCCCGGCAGGTGCTCATCGAGGCAGCCCGCCGCGGCGAGGACCTGGATGAGGGCAAGGCCCGGCACGTGCGGATGATCGAGTACGAGGTCCCCGGCCGCGGCGGCGATGAGACGGGCGAGCTGATCGCCTTGATCACCACGATCACCGATCCGCGGCAAGCCCCCGCAGGGGTGCTGGCGCAGGCCTATCACGAAAGATGGGAGCACGAGACCGGGAACCGGCAGCTCAAGACGTACCTGCGCGGGCCCGGCCGGGTGCTGCGCTCGCAGTCTCCCGGCATGGTGCGCCAGGAGATCTACGGCTACCTGCTGACCCGCTACGCGATCAGCGCGCTGATCTGCCAGGCAGCCACCGAGGCCGGCGTCGACCCGGACCGGGTCAAGTTCAAGCGCACCGTCCGTATCATCCGCCGGGCCGCCGACCCGGCTTTTCCCCCCTGAGCAGCGGCAACGCGCCCTGGACCAGATCATGGCCGACATCACCCGCCGCAAGAACCTCAACCCGCCGCGCCGCGACCGGACCTACCCGCGGGTCATCAAGCGAGCCCGGCATAACTCCTACCGGGTGAAAAGGCCCGGCGACCACGGCACACGCCATGACGGCCCAGCCACGATCAAGCTGGTCAATCTCAGTTCGCTCTCACTCGCAGCATGACCAACTTTGGCTAAGTGACATTGCACCAGGTCCAGTCGATGCCCCAGATGGGCCGCACCATCTGTAGACAAGGCCGGACCACAGGACCGGGGTCACACGCGCAACGACGGCCGTACGCATTTGGAAAGTGGACGATTTGGTCATCAACCGCGCAAAGTTAGGCTAATATACGTCTGGTAGCAGAAGGTTAACGGTTAGTAACCAATGAAACGAATAGGGCTACTGACGTAAGCATCTCGGTGGGGGACAACGTGCTTACAAGGGTGGGCCTAATCCTTGGAATTATAGCCTCAATAATCGCCATTTTGACATACTTCCAACTCCAGCCGAAACCGAACCCAAACGGGGGAAGCCCGGACTCAGGCTCAAAATCAAGCTCAGGATCGGGTTCGGAGACACTTACTTCATACCCGTCAAATGTTCAACAAGGCTGGCTAAGCGATTGTGAAACACGTAATAATACTTCAGTATCAATATGTCAGTGCGAACTAGACTATTTCGAAGCACACTATTCGTATCAGGTATTCCAGCAAGAATATTCCGCTACGCTCCCTGGCACCGTGCCAGCGAAATTTGCAAAAGCTATAACTAGCTGTGGCGGCGGCTGATGACGCGTCGCCTCCGCCCTGCTGGTCCTCGGACGCGAGGGCGAGCAACCGATCCCAGAAGTGTTCTTCCACTGCGACGAAGCCCGCGAACTCGCTGAAGACGTGAACAGGGCACTGGTAGCCCAAGCATACGAGTGGGTCGCAGCCCGGCCTGATCATCCGTCGTTCCGCGACTGGACGTTCCCGCCCCCAGGACCGCTCACCGGTGTATGCGACGGCGGCAGCGTCATGAGCCAGCAACTAAGGTCCGCGCCTCCACACCGCTGGCGGCGTCTCCGCAGGGACTGGCCTGGTATCCCCCGCAAAGAGCCCGAAGCTCGCGGTAGCAAATCGCCGGATTTAATCTTGGCGGGGCGGCCATGAACCGATACGGCTGACCTGCCGGTCGGTTCTTTGTGCCTCGTTGTCGTTATTACGTCGCAGGGATCGGAGCGTCTGGTGCCGCGCCAGCAGCAGTGGTGGCATCTGCCGGCACTGCCTGAGTCGGGGTGGCCTCTGCGGAGACTGCCTCATCGGGGGCGGCAGCGTCCTTGAACAGCGTCTCGCCCTTCACCAGCCAGGCGACGCCGAATGATGCGATGGACAGCGACTCGAACCAGAACATCCACTGAGTTTCCGCCTTCACGGAGTGCGGCCAGAAGTTCTGCGCGAGAGCGAGGACGACGCCGATGATGATCAACCAGGAACAGGCCGAGTAGATCCGGTTGCGGGTGAGCTTCTTGCCGTGTACGCGCGGGGCGTACCGGAAGATCAGCGCGCGGAGCATGCGCTTGACGTCATCAAGCCAGCGCGCCGTCTCATCGCGCGGCGCGCTCTGGGTGAACTGCAGCGCCATCAGCGCCTGTCCGGCCAGCGCGATCCCGGCCACCACCGGGTGCACATGGCCGACCCAGGCCGGCTTGAATCCGGGGTTCGACGTGGGGAACAGCGCGACCCCGATCGTCGCGGCACCGCAGACGTTGGTAATCCGGCTGTCTAGCTTGTCGTATCCCTGGTAGGTCAGCAGGAAGGCGCCAAGGACGCATAGCGATGCCACCAGGATGTTGCGCTCGGCGGAGTAGTAATAGGCGCTAACGGAATAGGGATCTGGCGGGAAGATCGCACTGCCGATGCGCAAGATGAACGCCAGCGCGACCCCGAGAACCCCGATGCACAGCCGGAGGTTCAAGTACGACACATCCAGGGTGCTCGGCTTTCGACTCCACATGGCCCACTCCCTAGCTTCCGGGTGAGAGTGTCGCGCTCTCTCATTCATGGCAAACATCTCCATGAACTCGGAGGCATCCAGGGCCACCCGTGATACAGCGCGAGAAGGTGCAGCAGAAGAGTGCAGCAACTGCAGCGACCGGCGCTGACCTATGACGACCAGTAAAAGCTTCCGACCTGCGGCAACGACCGTTACCGATCTCTGTGCAACTAGTTCACACCGAGGCGGTCTCCCCGTGACCCTTGGAACTCGTGACTTCCCAAGCTGACGAATACGTCGATCGACATAAACTAGCAGCTCAGGGCAATGATCGTCGGGATGCAGGCGAGGGGATTGCATGAGACCACCGGAACAGGCGAGAGCATCCGCTGGGCAGGTTGTCTGGGTGCTCGTAGTGGACCACGAAAGTGAAGACGTGATCCCACCCGTGGTGTGCGCTACTGACGACCTCGCTAAGCGGCAGGCGGGTCACGTCGCGGAGTCCTACGACCTCACGTTCGGCCACTGGGTACAGAGTGGCGATGGTGCATGCCTCACCGCCGAGGGACCTGACACGATATTCAGGATCTACCGCTGTCCGTGCTTGAATCCTGAGGCTATCTGTCCGTTGCCGAGGCGGCCGCAGCTGAACTTAAGTCCCGCCC
>JASHYW010000513.1 GCA_030042885.1 Streptosporangiaceae bacterium
CCCGCGGCCTTCAGGTTGGCGACGATCTTCTCGACCACGCTTTCGCCTGCGCCTTCGCCGCAGTCCACCCGGATGCGGCCGAAGCGGCCGGTGGCGAACTCGTGCACGTGCAAGACGATGACGTGGTCTCCGCTGTCCCGGCTGAGGTCGCGCGTCATCTCCGCGGCGGCGACGACATGCGAAACGGGATCGTGCGACGCCGCATCGACGGCCAGCAGGATGTTCTTGCTCATCGATCCTCCAAAACTTAGGCCCGATTACCGAACGACCAGGACCGGTCGGTCGCTGAGGTGAATGACCTTGTGCGCGGTGCTGCCGAGCAGCAGCCCGGCAATGTCGCTGCGGCCGCGTGAGCCCATCACGATGATGTCGGCGCCGATCTCCCGGGCGTCGTTGACGATCTCGCGGGCGGCGTATCCGAAGATGGTGTTCCTGACCTCGCCGTGCGCCTTCACCCCCGCCTCATGCAGCGCCTCGACACAGGCCGCCACCTTGGCGTTCGCATCGTCGGTGGTCTCGTCGCTGGCCAGCACGCCGATCTTCGCGCCTATCTCACGTTCCCGCAGGTGGAGGACCCATACCTCGCCCTTGGACAGCACGGCCAGGTCCCGGGCCGCGAGTACTGCACGGTCTGATGTCTCCGAATGGTCAACCGCGAGCAGAATCTTGTCGTACACCGTGCTCACCTTCCAGGGCCCGCCACAGCCACAATGGGAAAATCGTAGTCCTTTCCCTCGCGATCTTCTTACTTCTGCGTCACACGAAACGGCAGATGCGGAAGTAATGTCAAGGCAGGACCCTCGCACCTAGCGTCCCGCGTCCGGCCGTGCTGGCCAACTAGCCCCTGCTCTCGGGCTGCTCCGCGCCGGAGCCGGCGTCGGCCACCTCCGATATGGCCAGCCACATGATCTTCGTTTAGCCCGTAAGCCCCTAGGCGGAGGGAACAGTGGCCACGGGGCCGTGCGCGTGGCTCAGCACGGCGTGCGTGACCGAGCCCGGACCGTGGTGCGCGGCCCGCCTGCCGATCACCACCAGGTCGGTCCGGGCGGACAGGCCTACCAGCGCCCGGCCCGGGTGACCGTGCACGACGTCGTGGCTCACCGGGACGTCGGGATACTTGGCCCGCCAGTCGTTCAGCGCCTGCTGCAGCCTCGCGGCGGCTGTCTCTTCTATGTCGTGCAGGCCCGGCGCCCCGAGGGCTTCGCCGGCCCGCGAGATATCGGATTCCGGCGTGTGCCAGGCGTGGACGGCGATCAGGCTCGCCTGGCGCAGGGCGGCTTCCTCGAACGCGAAGGTGAGCGAGGCTTCGGCATGCTCCAGGTCGCCGATGCCGATGCCGACCTGCCGCCGCACGGCCTCGGGCGCCTCGCGGACGACGACCACCGGGCAGGACGCGTGGATGGCCGCATACCGGCTGACCGACCCGAGGATCAGCGCCGCGAACCCTCCGATGCCACGGGAGCCCACCACGAGCATCAGCGCGCCAGATCCGCTCTGCGTGATTGCCTCGGCGGGTGCCCCCTCCAGGTGGTCGGCGTCGATCAGCAGTCCGGGCGCCGTCTTCGCGGCCCGGTTCGACGCCGTCCGCAGGGCCCGGTCACTGCTCTTGGTGATGACGTCGGCCACCGTGTCGTAGTCGGACTGGGCGTGGCCGGCCATCATCCGGGGCGGCATCGCGGCGGCAGAGACGATCCGCAGCGGGGCTCCGCGCAGCGCAGCCTCCCGTGCGGCCCATTCGACCGCACGCAGCGATTCCTCGGAGCCATCCGTAGCGGCCACGATCGGCTTTGCTGACATGCTCGTCCTCCTCGGTGGACCCGGATATGCCGGGTTGTCTCGCCAGGCGGTGTTTGCCCCACTGTCATCATGATCATGCGCGGACCCGGGCGGCAAGGCCGTATCAGCCGAGACTAAGGCACTGCCGAGGCCGGTGAGCGGGCGTTTGCCCGGCGGCGCGCAAGGTTGCGCGAATTGTTAGCTGATCTGAGCGGGAGACCCGTGGCGTTCGCGGCGGATCCACGCCGCGGTGCTAGACCGTACGTGACGCGGCAGGCGCCGCGGTACACCCTAGCCAGACGGCCCTGAGCTGAGTCCCGCGGCTGGTGGCACTGACCGGCGGTGGGCGTGCCTTGGAGGAGAAGTGCTCGGGGAAGGGTTAGCGGAGATTGTCGCTGGCCCGGATGTACGTGGCGTTCTCGCCCTCCATCCGGGCCAGTCCGGCGGTCAACGGGACCCAATCGCTCCTTTGTGCCATGTATCGAAGAATGCGTGATGACCAGCAGGTATAGCAGGGCTGCCGGTCACGAGCTCCTGGGACGTTGGTCCCGTCTCTTGTGGACGTGCCGCGGTAGCTCTTGATGTTCGCGGGGTAGCGCCCGAAGGGCATGCCGGATGGGGCCGCACGTCACCCAACTCCGGGCAGTTCACCGGCGTGAGGGTAAGGACCAAGGTCACTGGCGGGCGGCCTAGATGACTCTGTTACCGATGGTCCCTCGCGTCTAACGTCGCAACTGAGAATATAGAGGAAGTTGCATAAGAATGGAGGGAATAGAAATGCCTGGAATCCTCGTCGGCGTAGACGGTTCCGGTCACTCGCAGCGTGCCTTGGAATGGGCTATGAAAGAAGCGGCAATCCGTCACGTGCCACTTACCGTGCTCACCGTGCACGAAGCCATCGTGAGCTACTTCGGCGGTGTCGCGAGCTATGCAGATGACCCGGCCCTGACCATAGAGGCTCGCGAGGCTGCACAGGCAGAAACCGATAAAGTACTTGCCAGGCTCGACGGGCCTCATCCGGATTCGGTTACGGTCAAGGCGGTTCACGGCTTCCCGGTCGCAGAGCTCCTCAGCGCGGGCGAGGACGCCGACATGATCGTGCTGGGCTCGCGCGGCGCGGGCGGATTCGCCCGGCTGCTGTTGGGGTCGGTCAGTAGCCAGGTCGTGCAGCACGCGCACTGCCCGGTCCTCATCGTCCCGCCCGAGAACCGTCACTAGAGTTCGCGGACCGCGAGCTGGACCTCAGAGGGATTAACACCTCGCGCCGACGGCCAGACAGGTGGTGGCGGATGGCCTGCCCGCTGCATGTGGCCTGGGACGAGCATCAACAGCGGGACTCATCGAGGTGACCGTGCGCCGTCACCATGGCCCGTTCGGTACAAGAGATCTCCTGACTTTGCCTGGCGGCCTCGGCGCTAGCCGGTCTCAGAAACCTGGCGTTATCCTGACGATGCATCGTCACCGGGAGGAACCTGCCGTGGAACCAGGCGCCGCGAGCCATCCTGAGCTGGCGCCTAGCCTGCAGCTGGACGAACTGCTCGCCGAGCTGCAGAGCCGCCTGACCGCCATCCTGGCCACCAGGGACCGGATGCGCGGCCTGCTCGAGGCGGTGGTCGCCATCGGCTCCGGCCTGGACCTGGAGTCCACCCTCAACCGGATCGTCGAGACCGCGGTCAGCCTGGTGGACGCGACCTACGGGGCGCTGGGTGTCATCGGAGACGATAAACGGCTGGCCGAGTTCATCCCGGTCGGCCTGAGCCAGGACGAGATCGGGCGTATCCACCACTGGCCCGAAGGACGCGGCCTGCTCGGGCTGCTGATCGAGGACCCCCACCCGTTGCGCCTGGCCGATATCGCCGCGCATCCCGCTTCGTCCGGGTTCCCTGCCGGGCACCCGCCGATGCGGAGCTTCCTCGGTGTCCCAGTGCGGGTCCGCGATGAGGTGTTCGGCAACCTGTACCTGACCAACAAGCGTGGCGGCGGCGAGTTTACCGAAGACGACGAGGCGGTGCTGGTCGCCTTGGGTGCCGCGGCCGGCGTGGCGGTGGAGAACGCGCGGCTGTATGACGCGGCGCGACGCCAGCAGCGCTGGATCCAGGCCAGCGCCGAGGTCACGACCAAGCTGCTGTCAGGCTCCGAGCCCGGCGCGGTGCTGGCCGACGTCACCCGGCAGGTGCTGGAGCTGTCCGCCGCCGACCTGGCCGTGCTCGCCCTGCCCGACGAGGAAGGCCGCCGTCTGATCATCGCCCACGCCGAGGGCGACGGGGCCAAGGCGGCCCGCGGCTTGGTCCTGCCGGCCGATCAGTCCCTATCCGGCCAGGTCCTGTCCACCGGGGAGCAGGTGACGTCCGCCGACTTCGCCGCCGACGAGCGGGCCTCCAAGGCGGCCCGCGACGCGATGAGCCACATCGGGCCCGCGGTCGTGTTGCCGCTGGGCGCTCCGGGCAATGTCCGCGGCGTGCTCACCATCGGACGCCGCCACGGCGCGGCGCCGTTCCCGCACGCGCAGGCCGATGTCGTGGCCTCGTTCGCGGCACAGGCTGGCGTCGCGCTCGAGCTCGCGGCCAGCCGCGATAATGCCGAACGGCTGAAGCTCTACGAGGACCGGGACCGGATCGCCCGTGACCTGCACGACCTGGTCATCCAGCGACTCTACGCCACCGGCATGTCGCTGGAGGAAACCCTGCCGATGGTCACCAGGCCGGAGGTGGCGAGCCGGATCACCAGCGCCGTAGACGCCATGGACGAGACCATCAAGGACATCCGCGCTACCATCTTCCAGCTGCAGGCGCGGGGCGGCGCGGGCCGGCCGGACCTGCGCGCGGACATCGTGGCCCTGGTCGAGGAGATGACGTCCATGCTCGGCTTCGCCCCGTCGCTGCGGCTGGGGCCCGGCCTTGGCGCCGAACTCAGCCGGGACACGGCCGAGCAGGCGCTCGCCGCGCTGCGCGAAGCGCTGTCCAACACGGCCAGGCACTCCGGTGCCAGCCGGGTCGAGGTGACCGTCGATGTGGATCCGGACGGGATCCTGACCGTCCAGGTCATCGATGACGGGATCGGCATCCCACCCGACGGTCGGCGCAGCGGCCTGAGCAACCTGGCCAGCCGCGCCGACAAACTCGGTGGCGAGCTGAGACTCGGTCCGGCCGACCCGGGCGCGGCCCGTCCGGGAACCAGGCTGGAGTGGCGCGTGCCGCGGGCCTAGTCGCTGTCGCCCTGGTGCTCGTGCTCGTCGCCGAAGACCCGGACCGCGTACGCGGCCGCCTGGGTGCGGCGCTCCATGCCGAGCTTGGCGAACAACGCGGACACGTAGTTCTTCACCGTCTTCTCGGCCAGGAACATCCGCTCGCCGATCTGCCGGTTGGTCAGCCCCTCCCCGATCAGCTCCAAGATCCTGCGCTCTTGCGCGGACAGCCCGGCCAGCGGATCACGCCGGGCCGACTGATCGCGCAGCCTGGCCATGAGCTGGCTGGCGGCCCGCGGGTCCAGCATGGACTGCCCGGAGGCCACCGTGCGCACCGCCCCGACCAGGTCGGTGCCGCGGATCTGCTTGAGCACGTAGCCCGCCGCGCCCGCCATGATCGCGTCGAACAGCGCCTCGTCATCGCCGAACGAAGTGAGCATCAAGCAGGCCACCTCGGGCATCCGGGACCGGATCTCCCGGCACACCGCCACCCCGTCGCCGTCCGGCAGCCGCACGTCGAGGATGGCCACATCCGGCCGCAGCGCCGGGATGCGCGCCAGCGCCGAGGAGGCCGTGCCGGCCTCGCCCACCACCTTGAGGTCCGGCTCGGCCTCCAGCAGGTCACGGACGCCCCGCCGGACCACCTCGTGGTCATCCAGGAGAAAGACCGCGATCGGCTTCTTGGCCTGGTCGGCCGGACCAGGATCGCTTTCCGGACTTGTCACCGTGACTCCTGTATGTTTGCCAGTGCCACCCACAGGTGGGAACTATGTCACATCAACTCTAGGCAGTTAGCCGGCACGTGCGTAAGGACCAAGGTCCCCAGGGTGATCAGCACGTTGACCCTGTTGCCGCGGGCCTTGAGTGCCTAACATTGATAATAGAGGTACCGAGGTGGCTTCTGAGGTACCGCGGCAGCTAAAGCAGAAGGAGAAGTAAGATGCCTGGAATCCTCGTCGGCATAGACGGTTCCGGCCATTCGCAGCGTGCCCTCGAATGGGCTATGAAAGAGGCAGCGCTCCGTCACACATCGCTTACCGTGCTCGCCGTGCGCCAGGCCGTGACGGGCTGGGGTGGCGTCGAACCTTTCCCCGGTGACCAGACCCTCATCGAGGAGACCGCCCAGAAGGCCAAGGCGGAAACCGACAAGGTGCTGGCCGGGCTCGAAGGACCTCACCCGGAGTCGGTGACGGTGAGGGCGGTCCTGGGCTTCCCGGCGGAAGAAGTCATGCTAGCGGGCGCTGACGCCGAGATGATCGTCGTGGGCTCGCACGGCGCGGGCGGACTCTCGCGGCAGCTTCTGGGATCGACCGCCAGCAAGGTGGCCCACCACGCGACCGTTCCGATCCTTATCGTTCCCTCGGAGCATCGCCACTGACGATCGCGGGAGCACCGCTTGCCACGGCGGCCGCAGCGGCTACGTGCCTCCGCGGCCGCCGTTCGTTGCTGTCAGGGCAGGCCTCAGATATGCCCGGCGCGCGGATGCCGCTGCCGCAGGTCGAACCGGCGACGACGCGATATCACTCGATTAGCCGAAAGGAACATCGATCCGAGAGGCAGAGATGACAGGTACGCCGCCGGTGAACGGGACCCCGCCACCCGATGGCATCCAGCGGGTGCGCGTCGAGGGCACGGGCTATGACCGCGGCCGGCAGTACGGCGCGCAGGCCCGGGCCCGGGTGGGCCGGTCGGTGCAGGCCTACCAGCAGGTCTTCGCGTACTACGCAGGGTGGGACTGGCCGGCCGTGCGGCGTGCGGCGGCGGGGTTCGAGGCCCCGATCGCCGGCTTCTGGCCCGCTTACCTGGAGGAGATGCGCGGCATCGCCGACGGGGCCGGGCTTGACCTGGCCGACGTGCTGGCCATCAACGTGCGGACCGAGGTGATGTACGCCGCCAAGGCCCGCCAGGCCCCGCTGGCCGGCCGAGCCCGCCAGGCCCCCCTGGCCGGCCGAGCCCGCCAGGCCCCGCTGGCCGGCCGAGCCCGCCAGGCTCCGCCGGCCGAGTGCAGTGCGTTCGCGGTCGTCCAGGACCAGCCGGCCGCGACGCTCATCGGCCAGAACTGGGACTGGCTGCTCCACTCGACCGAGACGCTGGTCCTGCTCGAGGTCAGGCAGGACGACGGACCGGATTTCGTCACCGTGGTGGAAGCGGGCCTGCTGGCCAAGACCGGCATGAACACCGCCGGCCTAGGCCTGGTCACCAACGCCCTGGTCACCGACGCGGACGTCGGCGCGCCCGGGCTCCCGTACCACGTGCTGCTGCGGGCGGTGCTCGACTGCACGACCCTCACCGAGGCCCTCATGGTGCTGCAGGCGGGGGAGCGGTCATCCTCAGCTAACTACCTGATCGCTCACCGCAGCGGTGCCGCGCTCGACGTGGAGGCGGCCCCCGGTGACTTCACCCGGCTGTACCCGCTGTATCCCGACCACGGCCTGCTGCTGCACACCAACCACTTCCTGTCGCCGCGCCTGCACCCGGTCGACCTGTCGCTGTGGGCCATGCCGAGCAGTGCGGTCCGCCTGCAACGGCTCCGGGCTTCGGGGGCCTGGGAGCAGCACCGGACGCTGGACGATTTCCGCGGCCTGCTCGCCGACCACGCCGACTACCCCTACAGCGTCTGCGCCCACCCGGAGCCCGGGGCGCACCCCTGCGAGCAGAGCGCCACCATCGCGTCGGTGCTGATGGACCTGACCGCCGGCCGGATGTGGGTCGCGGTCGGCCATCCGTGCCAGGCCCGCTACCAGGACGTCGGCGGGCCAGCCTCGTCGGCCGGAGCCCTCCCGGCCGAGGCCTCGCCCGCCGGAGCCGCCCCGGCCGCAGCCGCCCCGGCCTCGCCGATGGAGGTCAGCCCGGCGGCCCGGGCCCGGCGGGCCAGCCCGGTGTGAATGCGCCGCGGCCACAGCGGCCCGCCGTAGATGAATCCGGTGTAGGCCTGTACCAGCGTGGCTCCGGCGCGCAGCCGCTCCCAGGCGTCATCGGGGGTCTCGATCCCGCCCGCGGCGATCAGCACCAGGCGATCCCCGGCCCGGGCGCGCAGCCGCCGCAGCACCGCCAGCGCCCTGCCTGCTAGCGGCGGCCCGGACAGCCCGCCGGGCCCGGCGGCGGCCACCTCGGCCGGGGAGCTGGCCAGCCCGTCCCGGGAGAGGGTGGTGTTGGTCGCGATGATCCCGTCCAGCCCGAGCCCGAGCGCCAGGTCGGCCACCGCGTCGACGTCCGCGTCGGCCAGGTCGGGCGCGATCTTCACCAGCAGCGGCACGCGCCCCCCGGACAGCCCAGAGACCCTGTCCAGGGCCTCGCGCACCGCCACCAGCAGCGGCCGGAGCCGCTCTGCGGCCTGCAGGTCGCGTAGCCCCGGCGTGTTCGGGGAACTCACGTTGACCACCACGTAGTCGGCCACCCCGGCCACCGCCCGTGCGCTGGCCGCGTAGTCTGCGGCCGCCTGTTCCTCCGGCACCGC
>JASHYW010000514.1 GCA_030042885.1 Streptosporangiaceae bacterium
TCCCGCGGCCCGGCGGGAGCCTGGTTTCCGGCGGGGTGCCGCGGGCATGGCCGGACCGAGGTACCACGGAACTTCGGAGAAACCTGATTGAACCGCAGCCGGAGCGAGGCCGCTCGGATCAGACGGTGAGGGCTACGTCCTGGCCCTCGCGGGCCAAGACGGTCTCATCGTCGAACCATACCCCGCCCTCGGCGAGGTAGCGGAAGTGCAGCGTGCTGCCGGCCGGGACCGTCACCGCGGCGCTTCGGGTGTGGTTCGCGCGGCGCCGCAGCGGGTGGGCGAGGGGATCCCAGTCGTTGAAGTTACCCACCACAGAAACGGCTCCATCCGGCTCATCAGCCGGGAGCGCGAAGGTGACGCGGACCTTGCCGTCGCGTCCGGGCTTGGATGTCTTGATCAACTGCCTTCTCCATCCGGAGCTCACCTACGTCGAACGAGTCGATTATCTCGAATATGCGGGCGGGTTCGCTGGCTTTTGCTGCCGGCGTGTCGGATCAGGCGCCGGTGTGCCGGAGCTTGGGCGAGGGTCGCCGAGATCACCGGCGGTCACACCCGGGCGTAGTCCTTGATGTCCTGCTCGAACTCGGTCACGAGCTCCGGGGTGAGGGTACGCCGGGTCTGGCCGATGGCGTGCACGACGTCGGCCGTGGCCGCTTGTTCCGCGCCGTGCTCGAACATGACGCGCTCGAACACCAGCTGCGCGGTCCTGCGGGCGGCGAACTCGATGTCGGCCGGAGTGAACAGCCGCGACTCCTCGACGATCGCGGTCATGTCCAGCTCGCCGTGCGGGATCGCGGCCAGGTAGCGGTCCCAGATCGCCTCCCGGGCGACCGCGTCGGGCGGGCCGACGGGAATGACGTAGTCGAACCTGCCGTGCCGCAGGAACGCGCTGTCCAGCGCGCGTACCGAGTTCGTGGCGCAGATGAGCAGGCGCTCTTCCTGCTCACGGAACGGCGGGATGAGCTTGAGCATCTCGTTGGTGACGCCCTGCGCCGCTGAGACCGTGCGCGGCTGGCGCGATCCGGCGATCTCTTCCACCTCGTCGATGAACAGCACGACCTTGTCCAGCTCGCCCACCATCCAGAACGCCTCCCGCAGGGCGGCGGCCAGGCCGGCCGGGGACTCGCCGGCCAGCCGCGAAGGGAACAGCTCCACGAACGGCCAGCCCAGCCGCGACGCGACACCCTTGGCGAACGTAGTCTTGCCGGTTCCCGGCGGGCCGAACAGCACGATCGCCCGGGGCGGCACCAGGCCGAGCCGTTCGGCCAGCTGCGGCTGAGCCAGGGGCAGGATGACCCGCCGCTCGATCAGCTCCTTCTCCTTGACCATGCCGCCGAGCTGATCCCAGGCGCCAGCCCGGACCATGCGGCCGCCGAGCTGGCCGAGCACCCCGGCGCTGCCCGGGTGCACCGGCTCGACCCGCTCGTAGAAGACCATCTCCCGGTGCGCGACATACCCGGCGTGCTCCAGGGCCAGCGCGCCGATGTCGCTCTCGCCCGCCAGCAGGCACTGGATCCGGTGCACCCCGGCCGCCACCAGCCGCCGCTCGAGCTCGCCGAGCATCGCGCTGCCGATGCCGCGGTGCCGCCACGCCGGAGCCAGGCTGATCCGCATCAGCCAGGCCCGGTCGTCGCTCACGGCGGCGACCGCGGTTCCCACCAGCTCCTCGCCGACGACGGCCACGACCGCGGGCTGGTGGGACCGGACGGAGGCGATCAGGTCCGACAGCGCGAACACGGGCGCCTCGCCGCTGGCCGCCGGGTCGTCCCACAGCCGGACGGCCGCATCGAGATCATCGGCGTGGAAATCACGCACCCGCCACATTGCCACCGCATCAGTGTGTCATCCGGCCTGAGGGCACGGCGTGCCATGATCGGGAAAGGCGAAGGGAGCGCTGTGAAGTATGAGACCGTCGCCGAGGCTTACCGCGACCTGGAGCAGGTCAGCAGCAGGCTGGCGCTGATCGAGCGCCTGGCCGTGCTGGTGGCCCAGACGCCGGCCGAGCTGCTGCCCGTGGTCTGCTACCTGTGCCAGGGGCTGATCGCGCCGGAGTTCGCGGGCGTGGACCTCGGAATGGCTGAGAAGATGGCCGTCCGCGCGGTGGCCGCCGCCACCGGTACAGGTGCCGAGCAGGTCGCGGCCCGGGTGCGGGAGACCGGGGACCTGGGCCAGGCCGCCGAGCAGCTGCTGACCGCGACCGCGGCCGGACGGCCGGCTGGGCTGACGGTTACGGCGGTGGTGAACACGCTGCGCCAGATCGCCAACGCGGAGGGGCCGGGCTCGCAGGGCCGCAAGCTGGAGCTGCTGGCCGGGCTGCTCGGCCAGGCCACCCCGCTCGAGGCCCGCTACGTGCTGCGCCTGGTCACCGGGAACTTGCGGCTGGGCATCGGCACGCCCACCATCCTGGACGCGCTCGCGCAGGTCTATGCCGGCGGGCGGGCCGGCCGGCCGGTGCTGGAGCGCGCCTACAACATCTGCTGCGACCTGGGCCAGGTGGCGGCCGCGTTGGCCAGCGGCGGGCTGGCGGCGGTCGAGCAGATCCGGGTGCGCCCGGGCAACCCGGTGCGGGTCATGCTCGCCCAGCGGCTGTCCGACGCCAGCGAGATCCTGAGCAAGCTGGGCGGGGAGTGCGCGGCCGAGTACAAGTACGACGGCGTCCGGGTCCAGGCGCACCGGACCGCCGACGGGGCGATCGAGCTGTTCACCCGGCGGCTGGAGGAGATCAGCACCCAGTTCCCCGACGTCGTCGAGTTGCTGGCGGCAGGGCTGGGCCCCCGTGAGGCGATCCTCGAGGGAGAGGTCGTCGCATACGACGCGGCCGCCGGGGAACTCCGGCCGTTCCAGGAGGTCATGTTCAGGCGGCGCAAGTACGGGATCGCCGAGGCCGTCCGGGATGTGCCGGTGGGCCTGTTCTGCTTCGAGCTGCTGTACGCCGACGGCCAGGACCTGACCAGGCTGCCCTACCCGCGGCGGCGCGCCGCCCTGGCCGAGGCGATCACCGTGTCTGCGCAGCTGCGGCTGACCACCGCCGTCGAGGTCAGTACCCCCGAAGCCCTGGACGCGGCGTTCGAGCAGGCGGTCACCGACGGCTGCGAAGGCCTGATGTGCAAGTCGGTGAGCCCAGCGGCGGTCTACCAGGCCGGCGCGCGCGGCTGGCTGTGGATCAAGCTCAAGCGCGACTACCGCACCGAGCTGTCCGACACCGTGGACCTGGTCGTGGTCGGCGCGTACGCGGGGCGCGGACGCCGCGCGGGTGTTTACGGCGCGGTGCTGCTGGCCGCCTATGACCCGGACGCCGACGTCTTCCGCACCGTGACCAAGTGCGGCGCCGGGTTCTCCGACGCCGACCTGGCCTCGCTCCCTGTCAGGCTGGCGCCGCTGGCCAGCGCGCACCAGCCCGCCCGGGTCGACTCCCGCCAGGACCCCGACGTATGGTTCGAGCCCGGGCTCGTGCTGGAGATCCTCAGCGCCGAGCTGACCCTGTCCCCCAACTACACGGCCGGCTGGGGCCAGGTCAAGGAGAACGCCGGGCTGGCCATGCGCTTCCCCCGGTTCACCGGGCGATGGCGCGACGACAAGTCCGCGGAGGACGCCACCACCATCGGCGAGCTGGTCGACCTGTACCGCACCGCGCGGCGGGCACCGGCAGGCAGCTGAGCAGCGTTGACGAAGCCCCGCCCACAGGGGCTCGCGGCAGGCCAGGCCGACGCGCCACGGATCGTTCGGTGAAAATTTCAAGATTCCGAACGGGCCGTGGTCTTACGGTCCCGAGCCCGACCGCGGCCGGGACTAGGTGAACCGGTCGCGCCGCGACCGGCGGTCGGAGCGCCGGTCTCTCCGCGACTCCGGGGTTCGCCCGCTGCGGTAGATCCGGATCCCGCCGACCAGCGAGAACGCGCGGATATGGACGGTTGGCGCGCCGGGGCCTGGCTCCGGCCCGCCTTCGATCCTGGTGCCGCCGACCAGGCCGAAGCCCGATGCCTCGACCCGGATCCCCGGGGGGACCGTGATCCTGGTCCCTCCCACCAGCGCTACCTTGGTCAACGTGACCTCTGGGGCGGCCAGCTGTGCCTCACTGAGGTCCAGCCGGGTGCCGCCGACGATGCTGACGGTGATGACATGGCGGTCCATCCGCCACGGCCCGTGGACCCTCAGGCCGCCGATCGGCGAGACGTGCCAGGAGGGTGAGGCGGCGGCAGACCCGGTGGCGGCGGTCCCGGCCGTGGCGACGTCTGCGGGAAGGTCGGCGACCAGGCGGTCAAGTTCGGCCCGGGTCCGGGCCGCGGTGGCGAGTTCCATCCGCTGGCTGAACTCCTCCAGGGTCAGCCGCCCGTCCCCGCTGGCCGCGCTGAGCCGCTCGACGGTCGCATCGCGTTCGGCGTCCGAGGCCCGGATGCCCGCGGCTGGCTCGTCACCCGTGGTTCCACCAGTGGTTTCGCCCATCGTGCCTCCGCCTGCCGGACCCTGCCCGCCCGCGACCACCATAGCCGCCTGCGGGTAGAAGTATTCGATCGGATCCGCCGGCCGGCGCACCGGACTTACGATACGACCGTCCCTGCGAAGGAGCGAACGCATGGCCGCGATGTTCGAGCGCCTTGTCCATGTCAGGTGGCGTGACACGGACGCCATGGGACACGTCAATCACGCGGTCTTCCTCACCTACCTGGAGGAGGCCAGGGACGCGTTCTACACGCAGGCCCTGGGCAGTGATCCGCATTACGTGGTCGTCCGGCTCGAGGTGGACCTGCGCGCGGAGGTCCGCCACACCGATCAGGAGGTGACGGTGCGGATACAGGCGGAGCGGCTGGGTACCACGAGCCTGACCACCCGCGAAACGATCCTCACCCCATCGGGGGACGTGGCGGCCGAGGCGCGCGTCATCACGGTCCGCTGGGACCCCGGCCAGCGCCGGCCCGTCCCGTTCAGCGAGACCGAGCGCACGCGACTGGCGGCATCAATGGCCGGATGACGGCCTTGGGTTCAGCCCGACAGCTGGCGGCTGAAGAAGCTGAAGACCTTCGCCCAGCCGTCCATCGCCGCTTCGGGCCGGTACATCGGGGTGTGATAGTAGAAGAAGCCGTGGCTTGCGCCGTCATACCGGTGGAACTCATAGGCCTTGCCGTGCCGCTTCAGCTCCGCCTCGTGCAGGTCCACCTGCGCGGGCGAGGGATGGGTGTCGTCGTTGCCGAACAGCCCGAGCAGCGGCGCCGAAAGCCCGGCGGTGTAGTCGATCGGCGCGACCGGGCGGGCCGGCGACAGTTCCTGCTGGCCCGCGACCACTCCCCCACCCCACAGGTCGGCGACCGCGTCGAAACCGGCCACCCGGGAGGCGGCCAGCAGCGCATGCCGCCCTCCGGAGCAGGTGCCGATGATGCCCGCCTTGCCGTTGCTTGACGGCAGGGCCTTCAGCCAGCTGAGGGCGGCCGCGCAGTCGGCCACCACGCTGTCGTCGGCGACGCCGCCCTGGGACCGGACCCTGGCCGCCACGTCGTCGGGGGTGCCGTGGCCGAAGCGGCAGT
>JASHYW010000515.1 GCA_030042885.1 Streptosporangiaceae bacterium
GGTTTCGCCCGCATCACCGTCGCCATCAATACAAGGACCCAACACGTCTACCGCATCCTCGTCAGCGCCGCGGCCTCCGATCCCGAGGCAGCAGCGCTCCTCGCCGGATACCAGCGGAAGAGGGACCAGGGCCAAGGGCAAATCGCCCGCGCCCTGGCCCGCGCCGGCGCCCTCCGGCCCGGGGTACGTCAGCGCGACGCCGCAGACATCATCCACGCCCTCATGTCCCCCGACCTCTACCGGCTCTTCGTCACAGAGCGAGGCTGGGCGCCCGAGCGCTACCAACGATGGCTGGCAGCAACCCTCACCGACCAGCTACTCCCCGGCCACCAGGCAGACCCCAGGCAGGTCGGCCTTACGCCAAGGGCCGAGCGACTCCAGAACCCATAGCCGGGCAGCAGGCCTGACCGCCAAGTGATCCGCGCGGCAACCCGACGACGAAATCAGCCGCAGCACGGTCGCTCCGAACGTCCAGTTCCGGCTGCTGCCCGTCCTGATCAGACCTGAGCCGAAAGCCGTCCAGGCGGATCTCGCGCTGCCGCACTCGGGCGACCGTTTACGTTCGGTGATGGGATTGGCCTCTTCATGCCGGGCGCGGCCGGGCCGCGCGCTCGTCGCCACTTGACCGCGACGGCGAACGCCCGGTGCAAGATCGCATGGACCTGGTGGATCGCCGACGCCGAGGCGCCCTGGCACCGGTGGGGCACGCAGCGCTCGTCGCACTCGTGGTCCGGCTCTCCGCCGGGCCGGCGCCTGCGCTGGCCGGCCGGCCGGTGATCCACCAGGCCCCGCCGGGCACCGCACAGCCTGCGGCACCGGCGCAGCTGGGCGTACAGCTCGTCGAGCACCTCGACCCGGTCCTGGATCTCGCGCAGCTGCATCCCGCTGAGCACCGGGCGGATGACCCGCTCGATATAGCTCTCGTAGTTGACCGCGGTGATCAGCTCAAGCTCGGCCACGCTCAGCCACCGGTCGATCAGGTCGCTGACGATGGCCCGGTCTGCGGGGCGCGGCTTGGTGATCTGCTCGATCAGCGCGCTTGGTGATCTGCTCGATCAGCGCCGCCCGGCGGCGCTCGGCCTCCTCTTCGGTACCGGCGTAGTCATAGGCGTACCGGTAACGCTTGGTGATCGGGTCCCGGCCGGCCGGGACGGCGATCTCGTACCGGCTCCCGCGCGGCGGATGTGTCCCTTGGGCGTCCTCATGCAGACCACCCTCAGCCCATTGGCAGGTTTATTGGCGAAGGTGGCACCAAGATCCCCGCGGGCCGCGCCACCGCAGGCACCAAAGATAAGGAAAAACGCAGTACAGAGGCGTAATCCGGACTAACAGCTGGGTGGCGCGCTCGGAGGGACTCGAACCCCCAGCCTTCTGATCCGTAGATCAATGGAAAGTGTCCAGCCTGTGCGCTGGAGTCCGTATCTGCAGGTCATGGTCCGGCCGTTGTCCAGCATTTGCGTCTGTGTCCGGTGTCGTCCTACCAGTTCGTGAGAAAGTTGTGAGAGATCTCTGCTCGTTGGCAGCCGTCCGCCGCGACGCCCTGGTCCACGACCGTCGGCTTTTCAGGCCCGGACCTATCCCCCAGTCGCCGCGCGCCTGCGAGCGTGTTCGTCGTCAGCCGAGTCGACGTGCGAACTCACAAATGAAACGGTCGGTCCCGCCATACCCATCAGGCGGCCCCTGGTCGGCTACGATCGCTCCGTGCGGGAAGATGACGAAATCTCCGCAGGCAGCGGGGCATCCCGGGAAGAACGGCGCAGGGATCCGTCGCGGGTCCTGGCACTGACCGACGGGGTATTCGCCATCATCATCACGCTGCTCGTGCTGGACATTCACGTGCCGGAACTCAGCGCGCACGAGAAACTTGGCACCGCCATCTCTGACGTGCGGCCCAGCTTCATCAGCTTCGTGATCGCCTTCATCGTCGCGGCGATGCAGTGGGTCGGCCACCGGGACCTGTTCACCCTGATCAGGTACACCGACCGCGGCATCATCTGGCTCAATCTGCTGACCCTGTTCGCGGTGTGCCTGCTGCCGTTCGGCTCCGCGCTGCTGAGCCACTACTACGAGGACCCGCTCGCGCTGCGCCTGTTCGGCCTGATCTTGATAGGCACATCCGTGGCCCGCACCGCTATCTGGGCCTACGCGACCCAGAGGCCATCGCTGGTGCATGAGCCGCTGGACCGGGCGTCGATCCGGTCGGGGCTGGCGCTGTCTGTCTTTCCCGTGGTCATTTACGTCATCGCGTTCGCGATCGCCGGGGCCTCGCCGCGGGCCAGCCTGGCTGTCTACGCCTCGGGGCCGGTCTTGTACTTCATCGCGATCACGCTGCTGCGCTGGCTAGCCCCGCGCGGTTCGGCCGAGCGGCAATTCACCTAGCCGCTGGACTAAGCGCTCCTCGCGGGCCGACCAGAGCAGGTGACTGACCTACGCATTACGAGGGTGTCACCGTGCGTTGCTCGCGAGCCCAAAACCGGGGCTAGCTTCATGTTCGCAGGTAGCTGATGGTGGCGATCGTTGGCAATTGATGGCAGTTCGGGGACATGTCGGGGACACGGGTCCGTAATGCGTAGGCCACGTTCTCGGCGGGACGGCGCTATCGAACGACCTTCCGCTTCAGGCCGGACATATCCCCAGTTGGCGCAGATCGTGCGAATGTTTTGCGCTGTGGCCGGTCGCCGGGCTTTCGGATCTCTGAAATCCAATTGAATCCGACCCAGCGGGTTCCGTGGCACCATCATTCAAACATCCAGGACACGTTCTATGTTTTGCGCGGTCGCATCCGAATCACATTGCAGTTCCCGGACGAACACACCGAACTTGGAATCGGTGAGGCCTGGGGACTCGTCCGCGCCGGACGCCCGCATCTGGTCACGAACGCAGGGACGGACACGGCGGGCTTCCTGGTGCTCCAAGGTATGGGTGACTACGACTTCGTTCCAGAATCCGACTCGTCTTAGCACGCGGTCAAATCCCGCAAAACCGCCCATGCCGCACCTCAGTGAGTCGTTGGCTTGCCCACTGGTGGCAGCAAGTATCCTTGGCGAACTCGGGCGTCGGGCACGCAGCAGGCACGGACTTACTGATCCGTAGTAATGGGCGCATCGTCTAGGGCCGTCCATTGCGGTCTATGCGCTGGGCCGATATTCCACAGTTGTCCATACGCGTCAGGGGTTGTCTGCCGTCATGGCAGCAGTTTTGGCAGCAGTCGCCTCGGGATCTGGCCAGCACGCCCTGGGCTTTGAACTTCTCCCGCGGGTCACCAGCTTGCCGGGTTCACTTACCCTATGGAGTTGAGTAATCCGAGTTACTCAAGCTCTAGGAGGGCGGATGGACCAGGCGGAGAGAGACCACATCCAGCACGAACTCGAAATCGCGGCGAACAGGCTCTTCCCCGGCTGGATACGCCGGGTCGAGCTGCTGCAACACGACGACGCACCGATGATCGAGCCGGGCCAGCTGATGCCCAGGCTCGTCTTCACCTATCCCGTCGGGAGCCGCGAAGGGCGTCCCGATCCCCGCAAGCCCGCAGTATCCGCGGGCGGGTTTGCCGATCCCCGCAAGGTGGCCAAGGCGGCCAGGACGTTCAAGCTGGCCGTCGGCCCCGGGCTCAACCAGTTCCGGGGGCCACCTACTGGAGCGGTGGCTCGAGATCCGGTACAT
>JASHYW010000516.1 GCA_030042885.1 Streptosporangiaceae bacterium
CTACACGGTGCGGGCGGTCACGGGGCAAATTCCAGGGGTGGTACAACAGGAAAGTACAGCAACCCTGCCGACCGGCAATGACCTCGTTCGACCCAACGCAGACTTCCGACCTGCGCTAACGACTGGCATCGACCTCTACGCAACTCGTTCACACCGAGGAGGTCACTGGTTCGATCCCAGTATCGCCCACCCAGCTCAGCGGCCAGTTGCGATCTTGTAACTGGCCGTTTTGCTGTCCTTACAACACTGGAGAACAGACACTCCTTGCGCTCCCCTGTGATAGAGGGAGACCATCATGAACGCGGCAACGGGCTTCGACCGCAGGCATCCGCGTGGCGTGATACTCATCCGTGTGCTGGTCACGGCCTGGCTGCTCGTTCTGACCGGCATCTGCTGGCCTACGGCTACTGGGGCTGGGCGCTGCTGACGCTCGCGGGCGCGGTGGCGAACGGCGTGCTGGCCTATCGCGTCTACCGGGCGACAATGCGCTAGACCCAGGTGCGGACGACTCTGGACAGTCCACCCATTGGTACGGATCTGTGAGGTCGTGCCCGCCGCGTGCCCGATGAGGTGGCCGACCGAGGACTGCGACGGGCACTCACGGACAACACCGCAGGCATCGCGACCTGGCTTGGCGCACGTGAGCCGAGTCGCGGAGGAAATCTGACACGGAAGAGGTCACTGGACCCGGCGCATGCTCGCAGGGATTCGGCGCTATTCGAGAGAGACCGGCCAAGACGAACGGGGACCGGCCTCGATGCTCGGCGGGGCCAGAATTGAGCGCGGGGGGCGGATATGCGATAGTACTCGTTAGGTGATAGGCGCGGGACGAGGAATGGGGTACCAGTTCCGGATGGCTCCCGAGGTCGAAAAGTGGGCGGCTCGGTTGACTGCCCCTGTGCACAGCGCCTGGCGCGGCAGGCCAGGCAGCGAGGCGCGCCGGATGCTAGGCAAGATCGGGTTTTGGATAGCGCAGCCTGGCCTGGATGCCGCCTGTCAGCGACAGCTTGTGGCGCTGCAGCGTTCCCGCCGGGACGTTGCCGACGTGGCCACTGCGTGCAAGCGTCTGGAGCTGCAGATCGCGGCGTTGGAACGGCAAGCCGGCCAGCCGGAAGACCCGGACCGCAAAGTCACGGACGAGGGCCCGGGTAGTACCGCCGCGGAACTCGCCGACCTGCGCCGCCAGCACGCGGAACTCCAGGCCAAGCAAGAAGGGGCTGCTACGGTGAGCCGTCGGCTGATGGCCGAGATCAATGCCTTCCGGGACGGCGCGGAAGCCACCAAGGCCGCCTACGCGGCGGCGGAAGAGGCCGCAAGAACCGTATGGCACAGGTAGCAATTCGTGCCCCCGTGGTGCCCCCGAAAGACCGTGAACTGCCAACAGCCGCCAATAGTTGCACCCTGCGAACCGCAACGTCGGTGGCGTCCCGACTCCGGTTGCAACACAACGTGACACGCTCGTAATGCGTAACTCGCTGGGTGGTGACGAGGACCAGGACGCCGAGCCGCCGACCGTCGTACCCGAGCGCATGCGGCGTGCCCGCTGCGTGCCCGATCGGCCGGTTAATGGCGGGAACTTACGGTCACTCACGGACAGCCCGATGCGCCGCCTCACCAGCGAATAGGCAGGCTGACCCGCTGCGCAAACCGACCTTCTAAGCAGCCGGTCGCGGGTTCGAATCCTGCCGGGCGCGCCAGACCGGTCCCGCGTGGGCGGTCCGAGCATTCGGCCCGGTGCCCGCCGATCCGGCCGTCCGGCACGCCTGGGATCTCGGAGTTGGAGCGGCCCTGCGCTGGGATAGGTAGCCGACGACGGGATCGCCACACCGCTGAGCCTGGTGCTGGGCATCGAGGCGTTCCCCGCCCGCAGCGCCGCGGCGCGGTGGTCGGCGCATGGGCCGCGATCGTTCGCCGATGTTCTGACGCCTTGAATTTTATCCACTATATAGATAGGATAAATAGCCAATACGCTCGGGCGCGATTCCGGTCCCGCCTGGAACAGCTGGGAGGGACAGCGCCGATGGAGATTGACCCGCGGGGTCCGCGTTTCAGCGCGCTGATCACGACCGTGGTGCTGGCCGTGGTCCTGGTCACGGGCAGCATCTGGCTGCTGGCGGCCCAGGCGGTGGTCTTCGCGGCCGGTTCGGTGCTCGGCTTGCGCTACTCGCCCTACGGCGTGCTCTACCGGCGGCTGATCCGGCCACGGCTGGGCCCGCCCCCGGAGCTGGAGCCCGAGGCTCCGCCGCGGTTCGCCCAGACGGTCGGCCTGGTCTTCGCGGTGGCTGGCGTGGCGGGCTACGCGGCCGGCCTGACCTGGCTGGGCGCGGCGGCCACGGCGGCCGCTCTGGCCGCGGCGTTCCTGAACGCGGTCTTCGGGTTCTGCCTGGGCTGTGAGATGTACCTGCTCATCCGGCGGATCTGGCCAGGCCGCCAGGTGCTGGCCCTGGCCGATGCAGACAAGGAGGTTTAACGCATGAGCCGCTCTGAGGTGCTGGTCGACGCGGACTGGGTGCAGGCGCACCTGGACGACCCCGGCGTGGTGCTGGTCGAGGTCGACGAGGACACCACCGCCTATGACAAGGAACACATCAAGGGTGCCGTCAAGCTCGACTGGAAGAAGGACCTGCAAGATCCGGTCAAGCGCGACTTCGTCGACCGGGCCGGGTTCGAGGCCCTGCTGTCGGGGCGGGGCATCGCCAACGACGACACGGTGATCTTGTACGGCGGGAACAACAACTGGTTCGCCGCCTACGCCTACTGGTACTTCAAGATCTACGGGCACCCCCGGGTCCGGCTGCTGGACGGCGGCCGCAAGAAATGGGAACTCGACTCCCGCGAGCTGGTGACCGAGGTCCCGCACCGCCCGGCCACGGCCTACCGCGCACAGGAGCAGGACACCTCGATCCGGGCCCGCCGCGACGAGGTGATCGCGGCGATCGGCAAGGTGAACCTGGTCGACGTCCGGTCGCCGGACGAGTTCGCCGGCCGCCTGCTCGCCCCGGCGCACCTGCCGCAGGAGCAGGCCCAGCGCGGCGGGCACATCCCGGGCGCCAGGAACGTGCCCTGGTCCAAGGCGGCCGCCGAGGACGGCACGTTCAAGCCGGACCAGGCGCTGCGCGCCCTGTACGCCGATGAGGCCGGCCTGGACCTCGGCCGGGACACCATCGCGTACTGCCGGATCGGCGAGCGCTCCGCGCACACCTGGTTCGTCCTGCACGAACTGCTCGACCTGCCGAACGTCAAGAACTACG
>JASHYW010000517.1 GCA_030042885.1 Streptosporangiaceae bacterium
TGCCGGTGTCCGGCGCGGAGCAGTTGCATGCTTCCGCGGCCAGGACCGGCGAGCGTCCCATGAGCTCGGCCAGCGGTGCGTATTCCACGTTGCTGAGGCCTGAAACGCCGGGCAGGAAGAGATTCCACAGTCCGCGTGAGCGCGCCTCGACCTTGAGGTCTTCGACGACCGGTGGAACGTGGTGCGGGTCGAGCGAGGTCGCGCGGCTGCGGGCGTAGACGGCCTCGGCCGGGTAGACGAACTCGTCCATGAACGCGGCGAGGCGCTCCTGCATCTCACGTGACTGGTCGCTCGGGGTGAAATCCATCCGATGACACTACGCACTGCGGCAGCTTGCTAGGCAAGGGCGAAGGTCCCGGCACTGCCTGGGTGTGAGTCAGTCCGTTTTCTCGAAGAAGCGGCGCGGGTTGGCGGTCAGCATGGTAGCGATCTGCTCCTCGGTCACCCCATGCTCGCGGGCATACGGCAGGACCTCATCGTGGATATGCAGGTAATGCCATTGCGGCAGGAACGGCAGGACGTTCGGATCGATCCAGTCGATATAGCAGGACGCGTCATGGGACAGCACCATCTGCTCGGCGTAGCCGCGGCGGCACATCTCCACCAGCGTGTCCGCCCGCGCCTCGAACGTCGTCGCCGCGTTGAGTCCGAACCGGTCCATGCCCAGCATGAACCCGGCGTCGGCCAGTTCCGCGAGATGGTCGCAGTCGGTGGTGTCGCCACTGTGGCCGAGCACCACCCGGCCGGGATCGACCCCGGCAGAATCACACAGCACCCGCTTGACCTCCAGCCCGGTCCGCGACCCGGGATGGGTGTGCACGGTGATCGGCGCGCCCGTCTGGTGATGCGCCGCGGCGACCGCGCGCATCACGCGCTCGACACCAGGGGTCATGCCCGCCTCCTCGATGGCGCACTTGAGCATGCCCGCCCTGACCCCGGTGCCGGCGATGCCCTCGGTGATGTCGCCGACGAACATGTCCACCATCGGGTCGGGCACCTCGGCGCCGGCCATCTCGTTCAGCGCGGGGCCGCGGTACTCGAAGAAGAACGGCACGCTGTCGTAGGTGTACAGGCCGGTGGCGACGATGATGTTGAGCTCGGGCACCTGCTCGGCGACCCGCTGGATCCGCGGCAGGTAGCGGCCCAGGCCGACCACGGTCGGGTCGATGATCGTACGGACGCCCTGCGCCGCCAGCGCACGCAGCTTGGTCACCGCGTCGGTGATCCGGTCGTCCTCGCTGCCCCATTCGCCGGGGTAGTTCTGCTGCACGTCCGCGGTAAGCACGAAGATGTGCTCATGCATGTAGGTCGGCCCGAGGTCGGCGGTGTCCACCGGGCCGCGGACGGCGGGGACCTCGCTCATTCGGCCTTCAGTTCCCTCTTGAGGATCTTCCCGGTGGGGCCCTTCGGCAGCTCGGTGGTGATCCGCACCTCGCGCGGGTACTTGTAGGCCGCGAGCCGCTCCCGGCAGAACGCGATGATGTCATCCAGATCCGCTTCGGCGCCCGGCTTGAGCACGACGAACGCGACCACCTCCTCGCCCATCCGCGGGTCCGGCTTGCCGATGACGGCGGCCTCGGCCACCGCCGGGTGGGCGAACAGCACCTCCTCGACCTCGCGCGGGTACACGTTGTAACCGCCGCGGATCACCAGGTCTTTCTTGCGGTCGACGATGAACAGGTAGCCGTCCTCGTCGGCGTAGGCCAGGTCGCCGGTGTGGAACCAGCCGCCGCGGAACGCCTCCGCGGTGGCTTCGGGGTTGCCGTAGTAGCTCTTCATCACGTTGTGGCCGCGGATGACGATCTCGCCGATGTTCTCCGGCCCGGGCGGCAGCGGTTTGTCCTGGTCGTCGACCACCCGGACCTCCACGCCCCAGATCGGCTTGCCGATCGAGAGCACCTTGCGCTGCTCGGCGCTGATGTTGAAGGTGGTGGTACTGGCCGTCTCGGACAGCCCGTAGCCCTCCAGGATCACCACGCCGGGGAACTTCTCCTCGAACGCGCGGATGACCTCGCCCGGGATCGCGGCGCCGCCGGAGATCCCGACCCGCAGCGACGACAGGTCCCGGCCGGCCAGGTCCGCCTGCAGCAACGCGAAGTACATGGTCGGCACGCCGGAGAAGATCGTGCACCCGTACCGCGCGATCGCGTCAAGCACCGCGTCCGCCTCGAACCGGGGGATGAGCACCAGCGTCCCCGCGAACCGCACGGTCGTGTTCAGCACGCTGGACAGGCCGAACACGTGGAATAGCGGCAGCACCGCGACCCCGATGTCGTCGTCGCGGATGCCGAACAGCCCGCCGGCGATGGTGCAGTTCATGTACAGCTGGTAGTGAGTCAGCTCGGCGCCCTTGGGCTTGCCGGTGGTGCCGCTGGTGTAGATGATCACCGCGGTGTCGTCGGCGTTGGTCGGCTCGATCTCGCCGCTGTCGTCGGCGAAGTAGAGCTCGTCGTAGTGCCTGGTCCCCTCGGGCCGCTGGTCGTGGCCCGGGAGGTTCACCACGTACGTGGGCACGTCCCCGGCCGCTCGGGCGCCGGCCACCGCCTCGGCCGCGAACCCCTCGAAGGTGATCAGCATCCTGGTCTCGGAGTCCTGCAGCTGGTAGGCGATCTCGGGCGCCTTCAGCAGCGGGTTCAGCGGCACCATCACCAGGCCGACCTTCAGGATGGCGAAGTAGGTGAAGATGAACTGGGGCAGGTTCGGCAGCTGCACGGCGACCTTGTCGCCGCGGCGCAGCCCGCTGCCGAGCAGCGCACTGGCCACCCGCCCGGAGATCTCGTCCACCTGGGCGTAGCTGAAGGTCAGGTCGCTGATGTGGCACAGCGGGTGGTCCGGCCTGGCGTTGCGGGACTCCCGCAGCATGGTAGCGAGATTGAAGCTCATGACACTCCTGTTGCCGACGGGTAACTCACTCTATGACGCCGCCCGGCCGCACGACGAGCACCGTCCGTGCCAGAACCCGGAAATCTCCCCTGTTGGGGTTAGCGGATGGGTGACGCGACCAGACGTTCCAGAGCTTCGGGCACCTGAGAACAGAGCCGGACCCTCAACGCAAAGGGGATCCCGCCGTCGGCTGGCGGACATCGGCGCGAGTCCGATCAAGACCAGGCCGCGCGGATGCGGCCTGCGCCAGGGAAGCGGTGACGGTTTCGGGAATCCGCCACAGTGGTGATGCAGAGTCCCCGGCGTGCCTTGTGCATAAGGGCTCACAACCGGTTAGCCTCAGACTGAGTCTTTAGAGGTCATGACGGAACGGGACAAGCCGATGCGGGGCAACCGCGATCGTCGGGGCGCTGAACGTCCCCTGGTATCCCGGCGGGTACTGCTCGCCACCGGCGGCGCCGTGCTGGTGACGAGCACGGCGGTAGCCTTGGCCGGGGATCACGGCTCGCCGGCGCACCGCACGTCCGGCCGGGCCGACGCCCCGTCCAGACCCGGCAGCGCCCGCTCCGCCACCTCCCCGCCGGCCGGGCACGCGGAGCTGACCCGGCACCGGGCGCGGCCGCCACGGCACGAGCAGCCCAGGCTGGCCTATGGCGAGCCGATGTACACCGTGGCCGACGGGCCGAAGGTGGTCGCGCTGACCATCGACGACGGCCCGAGCCCGGTGTACACGCCGCAGATCCTGGCCATTCTGCGCCGGTACGGGGTCACCGCGTCGTTCTCGATGATCGGGCGGAACGCGGCCACGTTCCCCGGGATCGCGCGGGAGGTGGCGGCAGCCGGGCACATGATCGTCAACCACACCTGGAACCACTACAACCTCGGCTACATGTCGGCCGTGGCCGTGCAGGACCAGATCTCGCGGGCGACCGACGCGATCCACGCCGCTACCGGGGAACGCCCCGGCATGTTCCGGGCGCCCTACGGCGTGTGGCCGCCGGCCGTGTTCCGCTACTGCGCGCGGGCCGGGCTGACCCCGCTGGCCTGGTCGGTCGACCCGCGCGACTGGTCGCGCCCCGGCGTCCGTGCGATCGTCGGCGACATCGTGGCGGACACCCGTACCGGATCGATCATCTTGGAGCACGACGGCGGCGGAAACCGGTCGCAGACCGTGACGGCGCTGAAGATCTGGCTGCCCCGGCTGCTCGATGCGGGCTATCAGTTCACCACCCCGTGAGCCCGGCCACAGGGCTTGGAGGCGCGCATCCCCCCCGGCATCATCGCCGCCCTGGCCGGCGACTCAGCACCGGCAGCGATACCGGCTCCGTCATCCAGGCCCGAGAACCAGGCCAAGGCGTTCTTCAGCGCCGGTACTGGTGATCTTGGTGGCTGGTGGCCGCCGTGCCGTCGGTCCGGGACGTGCAGAGGGCGTGCGCGGCTGTGCCGTACCGGCATGGTGGCGATACCCTGGAGGGGATTCACCTGCCTTAAGCCTGGGCTTTCGCGGTTATGCGTGTGCAGGACAGGAGCGGCCGATGAATGACCAGCATGCCGCGGTCTGGGCCGGTATCATGCTGCGGCGGCCGGCCGTCGACCCTGGCGTCCCCCGTGGTGACCGTGCTCTGCTGACCGCCCCGGGGGCGCTGCTGACCCCGGCGTGCCGGGACCGGCCCGCCCGGATTCGCGACTTTCTGCCCTCGGACCCCGGCAAGCGGGAGATGACGATCGACGCGGCGGTCATCGGCATGGCAGCCGCGGCCTTCACCGCGATCGGCGGCGCGGTCCCGCTGGCTGTCGGGGTCCTGGTCTTCCAGGGGGCGGTCGGCTGGCAGTCGGTTTCGGGCCGTTATGCGCTGCTCGTCGCGGAGATCATCGCCGTCGTTACCGCCGTGGTGTTCGGCAGCCGGATCGTGCGTTTCGGGCAGCTCAATGGCAAGGCGCCGGCCCACGTGGCCGCGCATGCCTACCATGGCCGGTACCTGACCGCCGCCGATTTCGACGCCCGGTGCAGGGCGCTGCTCCGGCGCGCGCAGGACGCGGTGGACGCTGTCACCTGTTCCGATGTCTGCCAGGCCGGGCTGCTGGATGAGCCCGCGGTGAGCGCGGCCCTGGCCGGCCAGGAATGGGACATTGCCGTGGCGCTGCGCGAACAGGCCCGGCTGCGCGCCAGCCGGGCCGAACTGTCCCCGGCCGATGCGGGCGCGGTGACCGCCGCTCTGCTCGACCGTCAGCTCCAGGCCGCGCAGATCGCGGACACCAGCATCGCCAGCCGGGTCGCGGCGCTGGAGCGGTACGCCGCCGAGGTCCGCCAGGCCGATGCCGCGTACCGGGACTGGCGGCAGGCCACGGCACTGGCCGAGCTTGACGGCCAGCACCTGGACATGCTCGCCCGCACCGCCGCCGACGAGCACGGCATCGCCGAGATCGAGGACATGTCGCAGCAGGCCCGCGCGATCGGCCTCGCGCTGCGCGATCTGCGCGGCTGCTGACTCCCGTGCCACGACCGCCATCCCGCGGTTTCGCCGGCCTGCACGTCGCGGAACGGGGCCAGATAGCACCGTGTGAAATCGGCGAATCCCGGCAAAAGCCAGCGAGGAACTCCGGGATGATGGGCTCACAGGTCACCATCGGCCACAACACGACGCTGCACGGGTGCATCGTCGAGGATCTGGTCCTCATCGGCATGGGCGCGATCTTAGCCACAGCAGCAGCAGACGTCGCTCTCAACCGAGCGAGATCCGCTGTTTGGGGTGGCTTTGACGGCATTCCGGGAGATCAGGCCTACCGCTCAGACGGAGAGTTATTGCGCTAGTTGCGGGACCCGGCGGCTGGTTTTCTGGCTGAGACAAGCGTCATGTGATGGCCGGGAAGGCCGAACGACGTCCGCCAGTCCAGGCGGCGTACCTCGATGTCCGTGCATCCGGCGCGCTGCAGGATGGGGGCATACCGGTCGGCGCGGTCGTCGACGACGCGCATCGGTCCGCCCGGGCGAAGGACCCTGACGGCCTCGCGCAGAGCCCTGGCGCGCTCGTGGCTGCTATGGATGTTGCTGAAGGTCAGGTTGCTGAGCACCACGTCGAACGACTCGGGCGGAAAGGGGAGATCTCGTGCATCGGCATCGACGAACTCGACACGTCCGCTGACACCCTCGGCCATCGCGTTGCGCTCGGCGGCGGCCCGGGTGTTCCCCGTCTGGTCACGCAGCCGCCAGATGTCGACTCCGGTAGCGCGACCCCGGGGGAGGCGGTGGGCAGCCGAGATCAGGACGGCACCGCGGCCGCACCCGATGTCGAGGACGTGCTCGCCGCCTCGCAGATCGAGTTCATCGAGCAACTCCTTCCAGACCGACAGTTTGCCCGGGCCGGTGCTGTAGAAGTAGCCTGCGGCGACTGCGAGCAGGGCCATGATCCCCATCTTCGCCGCAGCGGCGGCAAGGCGCTTGTCTCGTCTGCTTGCCCACCGCTCACCAGCCAGCAGACCGGCTCCGGCAAGGAGGAAGCACGGAATGCCGAGGTAACCCCCATCAATGCCGTATCTGGCTCGATCTCGCCTCACCCGATTGAGTGTGCCAGCTACAAGGTCCCGCACTACGACGGCAAGGCTGAGGCCGACGCCGCCTTCCGCGAATCCGGTGTCCCGACCACGTTCTTGCGGACGGCCTTTTTCTGGGAGAACCTGATCGCCTTCGGGTTCGGCGGTCCGGCCCTGACTGCCAGCGCACCATCGGCCGGCCCGGCCGCCTGGCCGCAGCGCGAGCCTGCTCTACCGTGTCCCGGCGAGCTCGATGCTGACGTCTGGCTGCTGGCGCAGGGTGTTGTACACGGTGCAGTGCGAGGCCACCGCGAGCAGCGCGTCGGTCCGCTGCGGCGGTACGCCGCCTGGCACGGTGATCCGCAGCTGGATGGCGCCGACCCGCGCCGGCCGGTCGGCCGCCATGGCGAACTCGGCCGTGACGGCGAGCCCGGCGCGGTCCAGGCCGTGCCGGAGCAGGTACCGGCCGGCGTAGAAGGCGACGCAGGACGCGAGTGAGGCGACCAGCAGCTCGGTCGGCGTGGCCGCCGCGTCCGTCCCGCCGTCGGCGACGGTCTGGTCGGTGAGCACGCCGTGGCCGCGCGCGGTGATCGCGTACGCGTCACCCTCGACGTGGCGGACGGTGACCCGGCCGGGCCGGTCTTGGCTGTCCTGGCCGTCGCGTTCGGCCGCGGCGGCCTGGGACAGCAACGCCGCCGCGAGCTGCCGCGCCTCGTCCGGTGACAGCCCGGCCCACGCGCTGCCGTCGCAGTCCCGGCACTTGCCGAGGTCAAGGAACACCCGACCAGCGGGGTGGGCGGCGTCCCCGAGCGCGAGCCGCCCGATGGTCAGGTCGCGGCCGCACGATGTGCGCAGGTGGTCATGCTGCCGCGCGTCGCTGCCTGGTTTCATCGCCGGTGCCCCGGCTATGACGCGGCGGGCTGGGCGAGGGTCTTGCGCACCTCGTCCATGTCGATCTCCCTGGCCTTGGCGATCAGCTGCTCCAGCGCCTGCTCCGGCAGCGCCCCCGGCTGCGCGTACAGCACCACGCTGTCGCGGATCACCATCAGCGTCGGGATCGAGGAAATGCCGAACGCCGCGGCCAGCTCCGGCTGCGCCTGCGTGTCGACCTTGCCGAACACCGCGTCGGAGTGCTTGCCTGACACGCGCTCGAACACCGGCCCGAACATCCGGCACGGCCCGCACCACGCCGCCCAGAAGTCGATGACCACCAGCC
>JASHYW010000518.1 GCA_030042885.1 Streptosporangiaceae bacterium
ATGCCCGGCGTCGGGGTAGACGTGCACATCGTGGGGCACGCCCAGCGCGGTCAGCGCCTCCTGGAGCCGCTGCGGAGGTCCCTTGCCCATCGGATCCCTGGCACCGTAGCTCGCGACCACCGGGCAGGATCCCGCGAGCACCCGGTGCGCGTCGGCCGGGACCTCGCCGTAGTTGACGGCGGCGGCGGAGAACTCCGCGCGCGGCGCGCACAGCAGCGCGAAGCCGCCGCCCAGGCAGAACCCGATGACCCCGGTCTTCCCCGTGCAGTCCGGGCGGGCGGCCAGCCATCCGCGGGCGGCGTCAAGGGCGTCGAAGGCGGGGCCCGA
The DNA here is from genome assembly GCA_030042885.1 of Streptosporangiaceae bacterium. The sequence goes on from JASHYW010000518.1 coordinate 328, forward strand.
TCCGGCGTGAAGCTGCCGGAACACCCCTCGGATGCAGCGCAGCCATGACTTGCCGCCGTAAAGGTCGGGCGCCAGGGCGAGATAGCCTTGTGCGGCCAGCCGGTCCGCGTGGGCCCGGACGTCCGCGTTCAGCCCCCACAACTCGTGGATGACGACCACGCCCGGCCAGGGACCGGACCCCGCGGGAACCGCCAGGTACCCGGGCGTGGAGCCGACCGTCACGTCAGGCACTGCCGAGCCGCCTCATATCGTGTCTCCCGCTCGCCCTGCCGGCTCGCTCATACCTTGCGCCAGCCGGGGACCCAGGTGCCCTCGGTCACCGTGTAGTCCCCGAACAGGGCCGGCGCCTCGGCCCGCATGATCTCGCCAATCTTGTTGAACACCAGCCGGATCTCCTCCTCGGCGCCCGGGTCGGTCCGCGCCTCGATGGTGTGGCGCAGTGTGCGGATGTTCGCGGTCCAGACCAGCCCGGTGGCCACGCCTTCCGGGGCGAACCGGCGCATGAACGAGGTCTTGTGCTTCCTCTCGTGCATCTTGGTCTCGTCCTCGTCCAGCCCGAAGTGCCCGGCCAGCCACAGCTGGAACTGCTCGAGCTCGGTCAGCAGCGCCGTGGCCCGCTTCATCAGCTCAGCGTCCTGCCGCGCCCACTCGGGGAACCAGAATGGCAGCTCGTCGAGCCGGACGTACCGCAGCGACTCCTGCGACACCGCCGTCCCCGGCCGATGACGGACCAGTTCGTGCGTATTGCCGGAGACAACCGGCTTTCCGTTGCGCCTAACAAACAGCAGACCATTTGGAACCTGGACACAGTGAATGCGACCCTCATAGTGCTCGATGCCGTCATTGTAGCCTTCCGTGGCCCAATACCGGCTCTTTACTCCACGGCCATGGTTAACCAGGGGCGTGAGGCGGCGCGAAAGGATAGAGACCACGTAGCAAGGACGTTGATTCCGGAAGCGTTGGCCGGTCGCCAGGGTGCGCTCAAGACCCGTACGATCATCAATGCGAATGTTTGCAGACCAACCTGCCTTAATGGCAAGGATCTGCAATTGATCCGCCATTTCGCACGACGATGTGTAGATCACTCGGTGATTGAACGTGTGGTGCACCGTCCCATCACCTTCGATCATCGCGTCGAGGAAGATCCTGATCGTCTCGGGATGCCACTCACCCACCACGTCAGGTATGCGCTTGTCATAAGAATGACCGAGCGGAGCAAGGAAATCGCGGAGCGGTACGCATTGCGTGCGAACGCAGCCGTTTCCTGTGGTGGGCAGGTATGCGGGCAGGCCCATGGCCCGGATCGTATCGGCCATCTCGTCGAGAATCTCACCGCGATTCTGCGACAGGACGATCTGATGACCGTTGATAGAGCCTTCCGCGAGGTAATAGCCGAGAAACCTGGCAAAGGGATCAATAGGAAATGATGTACCCGGGTATGTGCGAGTTGTCGGCGCGCCCCGGTCCGAGCGCTGATAAGTTCTATATGTCTCGGGAATCCAGATGCTATCTGGCGAGCAGCCGGTCCATCGCGCATTCTTCTGGTATTTAACCCTCTTGTGCAGGATGTCTTGGGCCCTCTCGACTGCGAACGCTTGCTCGTGGCGCCTCGCTGCCTGAGTATCGTGCCTCTGGATCCACATCCGGTGGTTGGGCGTAACGAGTAGATCGACCTGCTCCGACCGAGCTCTATACATAGGTCCCGAATAGTCTGCGTGGAAGACCTCGGTGGCCCTCTGATACTCAAGCTCGTTGCTGACCGGGTTCAGCGTGCCGAAGCACTCGGTTCCGTCCACCTTGGGCCATGGCTTCCAGCCCCCAGTCGTGAGCACTTCGGTATCGTCGTCGTAGCAGCACACACGGCTGACGTTGTGCAGCACGAAGGTGAAGCTGGCATGCTCAAGCACCGAGCCGTGCGCCTGCTTGAGGATGTTCTGCAGGTAAGCCGCCTGGTCGTCGCGCACCTTGCGGACGTTGGGGTTCAGCCCAGGCTCCCAGGAGCGGTAGCACATTTTTCCTGCGAACTCGGCGAGGTCCTGCGCGTCGTTGCCGACCTGGCCGCGGTCGATCCGCTCCAGCCAGCGCTCGCCGCCCACTTCGCGCAGGTAGGCGGCCATCGCGTCGTAGTCGATCTTCGGCCGGGCGACCAGGAAGACCTCGGGTTCCACGCTCCTCATGGCACAGCACCCTACAGGTCGTCACCGACATTCCGCTGGGTTCAGCGCAGGTCAAGACGTTGCCGGTGATCTG
>JASHYW010000519.1 GCA_030042885.1 Streptosporangiaceae bacterium
CCGGCGGGAAACCGGCGGGCCGACGTGGTGCAGCTCGCGGGCGAGCTGTTCGCGCAGAAGGGCTTCCGCGCGACGACCGTGCGCGAGATCGCGGACGCCGCCGGCATCCTGTCCGGCAGCCTGTACCACCACTTCGACTCCAAGGAATCGATCGCGGACGAGATCCTGTCGGGCTTCATCAACGACGTGCTGACCGACTACCGCACCGCGGTATCCTCGGCCGGATCCCCGCGTGACGTGCTGGAGCAGATCGTCCGGTCGACCAGCCGTACGCTGTCCCGGCACCGGGCCGCGCTGGCCATGCTCCAGAACGACTGGAGTTACTTCGCCGCCCAGCCCCGGTTCGGCTACCTGCGCAAGGCCGTGAGCGAGATCGAGCGGACCTGGGTCGCCCAGCTCGAGCGCGGCCAGGACTCCGGCGTCTTCCGCGCGGACCTCGACCCCAGGCTCACCTACCGCCTGCTGCGGGACGTGCTGTGGATCCCGTCGCAGTGGCGCGTCGCAGGCGGCTACACCACCGACCAGGTGGCCGAGGCCCTGCTCCAGCTGCTGTTCCACGGCATCAGCAGCTAGCGCCCGAACCAGGCAGAGGACTACTCCGATATCGGCTAATGGGAAGGTTGGGGCGAGGGTGGGGGCGATAAGGCGGGCGGCGTGCTCGCCGATCATCATCGCGGGGGCGTTCGTGTTGCCGCCGGTGATGCTGGGCATGATCGAGGCGTCGGCGACCCGCAGCCCGTCGATGCCCCGGACCCGCAGGTCCGGGTCCACGACCGCCCGCTCGTCGGTGCCCATCCGGCAGGTGCCGACCGCGTGGTACACCGACGTGACGCGGTTGGGCAGCTCCCCGGCCAGCGCGGCCCGGTCCGGGTAGCCGGGCCCGGGGCTCAGCTCCAGGCTGACCTGGTCCGCGATGATCTTGCTGGCCATCACCGCGCGGATGAGCTCCATCCCCTCCAGCAGCAGCCGGGTGTCATCGGGATCGGTCAGGTAGCCCGGGTCGATCACCGGCGCGGCGGACGGGTTGGCGGAGGCGAGCCGGAGCGTGCCCCGGCTCTTCGGTTAGATCAGCGTGGGCATGATGGTTAGGGCACTGCGCTTGTCGACCTTGTGCCTGACGGGCGCGTCCTGGTTGGGGAACGGGTACGACCACGGGAGCACATGGATCTGGAGGTCGGGGACCTGGCCCGCCTGGGCGCTGCGGACGAAGCCCAGAACCTCGAAGACAGTGCGGCCCATCCAGGAATCGCCGCGGATCGCCTCCCTGACGACGCCGCCGACGAAGTACGGCGTGGTGCCGCGGTTGCGGGCCGAGGTCATGCAGTAGGTCATGGGGACGAACAGGTGGTCGTGCAGGTTGTCGCCGACCGGCAGGTCGGCGGCCACGGTGATGCCGTGCTGGCGCAGGTGCCCGGCCGGGCCGATACCAGAGAGCATGAGCAGCTGCGGGGACCCGTACACGCCCGCGCAGAGGATGACCTCGCGGGTGGCCCGGATGGTGCTGCGCCCCGCCTGCGTGACGACCTCGACGCCGGTGGCGCGGCCGTTGCCGATGACGATCCGGGTGATGAGGACGCCGGTGGTGACGGTGAGGTTCGGCAGGCCATGCTGGTCCAGGTAGCCGATCGACGAGCTGTACCGCAGCCCGCCGCTGGCGTTCTGCTGGCAGACCGCCGCGCCCTCCTGGGACTCGCCGTTGTAGTCGTCGATCTTCTTGACGCCCGCGGTCGCGGCCAGCGCCTCGATGAACGCCAAAGACGCCGGGGTCAGGTCCTTCTGCCTGGTCACCTTCACCGGGCCACCGGAGCCGCGCAGCGCGCTGGCGCCGTCCTCCCAGTCCTCCATGCGCCGGAAGCTGGGCAGCACGTCGGCGTACCTCCAGCCGGCACAGCCCGCCGCGGCCCAGTCGTCGTAGTTCTTGCGGTTCCCGCGGACGAACACCATGCCGTTGATCGAGCCTGAGCCGCCGAGCACCCGGCCCCGGGGCTGCGGGATCCGGCGGCCGAGCGCGCTGGCCTGCGGGGCGGTGTAGTACCCCCAGTCCAGGCGCTTCTTGAGCGCGGGCACGTTGTGGAAGATGGCGATCATGCCGGGCTGGCGCACCAGGCGGGTGCGGTCCGGGCCGCCGGCCTCGAGCAGGGTGACGGTGGCGCCGGTCTCGGCGAGGCGTCTGGCCAGGATGCATCCGGCACTGCCGGCGCCGGCCACGATGTAGTCCGCGCTCTGTTCCATCCGGTCCTCGCAGGAGTGCGGCGTGTCGCCCGTGCTCGGGACTCTACGCCGCCCGGGGGGGCCGAAACAAGAACACGTTCTAGTTGTGGCGGGCGGATGTTAGGCTCGGGCCAAGCAAGCGTTTGGTCGCAGAACCGGAGGGGAGGGAAGGGTCCATGGGCCGGCTCGACGGCAAGGTCGCGCTGATCACCGGCGGTGCCCGGGGCATGGGCAAGTCCCACGTGCGGCACTTCGTGGCCGAGGGCGCCCGGGTGGTGTTCGGCGACGTGCGGGATGAGCAAGGCCGGCACGTGGCGGCCGGGCTGGGCGAGCAGTCCTGCCGGTACACCCACCACGACGTCACCAGCGAGGACGACTGGGCCGCGGCGGTGGCGCTGGCGGTGCAGGCGTTCGGCCGGCTGGACGTGCTGGTGAACAACGCCGGGATCCTCGCGTTCGCGCCGATCGCCGAGATGCCGCTGGCCGACTTCCGGCGGGTGCTGGAGGTGAACGCGGTGGGCTGCTGGCTGGGCATGAAGGCGGTGATCGACCCGATGACCAAGGCGGGCGGCGGGTCGATCGTCAACATCTCCTCGATCGAGGGGTTCACCGGCGCGGCCGGGCTGTCGGCCTACAGCGCCAGCAAGTTCGCCATCCGCGGCATGACCAAGGTGGCCGCCCAGGAGCTGGCGCCGTTCGGCATCCGGGTCAACTCGGTGCATCCCGGCGGGGTGCTCACCCGGATGATCACCGACTCGGCGGGCGCCCGCGCCGACGGCGAGGCGTTCCTGCGGTCGATGCCGCTGGGCCGGTTCGCCGAGCCGGCCGAGATCTCGCGGCTGGTGGCGTTTCTGGCCTCCGACGAGTCGTCCTACTCGACTGGCAGCGAGTTCGTCGCCGACGGCGGCCTGCTGGCCGGCCCGGGCTACTGACACACCAGATCGTTCTGAATAAATGATCTTGCGGAACAGGGGTCTGGCGGAATGAACGACGCACTGACGCTGACGGGCCGGGTGGCCATCGTGACCGGCGCGGCCAACGGGCTCGGCCGGGCCGAGGCGCTGGCGCTGGCCCGGGCCGGGGCGCGGCTGGTGCTCAACGACCTGCCGGGAGACGCGGTCCAGGCGGTGGCGGCGGAGATCCGGGCGGACGGCGGGCAGGCGGTCGTGGCCGCCGGGGACGTCGGGGAGTGGGCGACGGGCGAGCATCTGCTGGCGACCGCGCTGGGTGAGTACGGCCGGCTGGACGTCCTGGTCAACAACGCCGGGGTGCTCCGCGACCGGATGATCTTCTCGATGTCCGAGCAGGAGTGGGACACGGTCATCCGGGTCCACCTGCGCGGCCACTTCGTGACCACGCGCCTGGCCACCGCGTACTGGCGCGAGGCGAGCAAGCGGGCCGGCGGCCCGGTCTACGGCCGGATCGTGAACACCTCCTCCGAGGCGTTCCTGCTCGGCTCGGCCGGCCAGCCCAACTACGCCGCGGCCAAGGCCGGCATCGCCGCGCTCACGGTGACGACCGCGCGCAGCTGCGCCCGTTACGGCGTCCGCGCCAACGCCATCTGCCCCCGCGCCCGCACCGCGATGACGGCCGGGCTGATGGGCCCGGCGCCCGATGGGGCGGTGGACCCGCTCGCGCCCGGGCACGTCGCACCGCTGGTGGTGTACCTGGCCGGCCCGGCGGCCGAGACGATCAACGGCGAGGTGTTCGTGGTACACGGCGGGGTCGCCGCGGTGCTCGAGCCGCCCCGGATCCGGGCGGCGTTCCATGCCAGCGAACACGGCTCGCCGGACGGCATGTGGACGCTGGAGTCCGTGCATGCGGCCCTGAGCCCGGCCTTCGGCGATGCGGCGCCCGCGGCGGGTTTCGCGTGCGAGGACACCCTCGCGCTGGCCACCGAGACCATCGGCTTCGGCGAGACGCACCCGTAATCACCTGCAGGGGATGACGCGCCGCGCGGCTGCCTCGGCTTCAATGGCTGCGTGGTGGTGATTTTCGGCTTCGGGCCGGGCAACCAGGAAGACCTGGGCGAGGTTGCGCCTGCCGTCTGCCCGAACTGTCACAACCAGGTGTTCTTCCACCACGTCCGGTCGAAGAAGTCGGTGCGCCTGTACTTCGTGCCCGTAGTGCCCTACGGGACCGACGACTACCTGGTATGTCCGGTGTGCAGCCGGGGCCTGCAGATCAGCCGCCAGCAACTGCCCCACCTGCGCTCGATGGCCACGGCCGCTGCATCCTTCCGTGCCGGGCGGCTCACCCAAGCTCAGTACATGGCGCAGGTCGAGGGGTTCTGGCGTCAGTTCGGGGTGAATCCCGCAGGCCAGCAGCTATTCGCTGCGGCCGGGCCCGGTGGCCCGGCACCCGCCCGGCCGGCCGCTCCGGCTCAATCTGCCGCCCCCGCCCGGCCGCCGCCGACGGCTGCGGATGACCAGGCGCCGTGGATATCGCACTTGCGGCAGCTCGCGCAGCTGCACGACCAGGGCGTGCTCTCCGATGCCGCCTTCGAGGCAGCCAAGCGGCGCCTCCTGGAACAGGAGCAGCAGCGTTAGCCGCCCGGCGCCGGGCCGGGTGGACGGGAACGCCGCGAGAACGTTGCTGCTGGCTCTCGATGCGGTGCCGTACCGGGTTTCGGTGGAGGCGGTTTTCCAGAGGGGCGTTCGCTGGCAGGACGCGGCCACCCATGCCAGCACCGCCCCGTGGGGTCGCTGGCGGCCGCCGCGGCGACTGGACTACATCTTCGTCCAGCAGCCCCGCGTCACCCGCTGGCGGGTCAGCGATACCCACCACCTGGACGCCCCGGGGGGCCCGCACTCCGACCACCGTGCCGTGCTCGCCCGTCTGCTGCCCGCCGGCTAGCCGAGGTCGGGGTCGTGGGCCAGCCACACGACGCCCAGGGGCGGCAGGGTGACGGTGGCGGAGTAGTCAAGGTCGTTCCAGCCGGGGGCCTCGGCGGTGACGCTGCCGACCAGGGTGTTGCTGCCGCCGAAGTCCGCGTGGTCGGAGTTGAGGATCTCCGTCCAGCGCCCAGGCTGGGGAAGCCCGACGCGGTAGTCATGCCGGGGTACCGGGGTGAGATTAGCCAGGCAGGCCACGGGGCGCCCGGCCGAGGCGGGGAACCGGAGAAACGACAGCACGCTGTTGTCGGAATCGTCCGGGTCGATCCAGCGGAAGCCGGTCCAGTCGAAGTCCTGCTCCCACAGGGCGGGTTCGGCACGGTAGATCGTGTTGAGCGCCCGGACCAGTGCCTGCATTCCAGCGTGCTCGGGGTAGTCGAGCAGGTGCCAGTCCACGCAGGTGTCATGATTCCACTCGTCGTTCTGGGCGATCTCGCCGCCCATGAACAGCAGCGGCCGCCCTGGATGGGCCCACATCCAGGCCAGCAGCGCGCGCAGGTTGGCGAACTGCTGCCAGCGGTCCCCCGGCATCTTGCTGAGCAGCGATCCCTTGCCGTGCGCCACCTCGTCGTGGCTGAGCGGAAGGATGAAGTTCTCGGTGAACGCGTACAGCAGCGCGAACGTGAGCTCGTGGTGGTGGTAGCGCCGGTGCACCGGGTCCTTGCTGAAGTACACGAGGGTGTCGTTCATCCAGCCCATGTTCCACTTGAACCCGAAGCCGAGCCCGCCCAGGTACGTCGGGCGGGACACCGCCGGCCAGGACGTGGATTCCTCGGCGACCAGCATGATCGCGGGGTGATGCCGGTAGACGACCTCGTTGGCTTCCTTGATGAAGTCGATGGCCTCCAGGTTCTCCCGGCCGCCGAACCGGTTGGTGACCCACTCGCCTTCCCGGCGCGAGTAGTCCAGGTAGAGCATCGAGGCGACCGCGTCGACGCGCAGGCCGTCGAGGTGGAACTCCTCGATCCAGTACAGCGCGTTGGCGAGCAGGAAGTTGCGGACCTCGTGGCGGCCGTAGTTGAACACCAGGGTGCCCCAGTCCGGGTGCTCGCCCAGGCGCGGGTCGGCGTGCTCGTACAGCGCCGTGCCGTCGAAGCGCGCCAGCGCCCAGTCGTCCTTGGGGAAGTGCCCGACCACCCAGTCGACCAGGACCCCGATGCCGGCCTGGTGCAGCCGGTCAACCAGGTAGCGGAAGTCGTCGGGCGTCCCGAACCGGGCCGTCGGCGCGTAGTACCCCGTCACCTGGTACCCCCAGGAGCCGGAGAACGGGTGCTCGGCGACGGGCAGGAACTCGACGTGGGTGAAGCCGAGGCCGGTGAGATACCCGGGCAGGACCTCGGCCGCCTCGCGGTAGGTCAGCGGACGCCA
>JASHYW010000520.1 GCA_030042885.1 Streptosporangiaceae bacterium
ACGGCCAGACTGAGCCTGATCCCGAGCGCTTTCACGTGCCAAGTAACGGCTGCGGCGATGAACCGCCGCTCTCCTCTTCCAGGATGCCGAGCTGACTGCTGGTGGCTGCTATCTTGGCCTGGTCGCCGAGCTGCTCTTCGATGTCGAGGGCGCGCTGGTACTGGCGGGCGGCCTGAAGCGGGTGCTGCTGTGCTACCGGGAGATGACCGCCCAGGTCCAGGCAGGCGGGCCGCTGGACGCCCAGGACCTGCACGACGCGGCCCTGATTATCCACGACTACATCGAGGGCTTCCACGAGGGCCTGGAGGAAGGCTACGTGTTCCCCCGCCTCGTCAGGGCGGGGCGGCTCGCCGGCACCGTGACCACGCTGCTGGTCCAGCACGCCCGGGGGCGGGTGATCACCCAGTTCCTGCTCGGCCAGGCCACGGCCAGGGGCGTGGCCAGCCCGGGCACGCGGGCCCGGATCGCCGCGGCGATGCAGGCGTTCGACCGGATGTACGAGCCGCACGAGGCCCGTGAGGACACCGTGGTGTTCCCGGCCTTCCGCCAGATCGTCCCGGCCAGCGAGCTCGCCGGCCTCGGCCAGCACTTCGCCGGCCTGGAGCACCAGCAATTCGGCACCGACGAGTTCACCGCGATGGTGGCCCGGGCGGCCAGCATCGAGCAGAACCTCGGCATCTACGACCTGGCCCAGTTCACCCCCCAGGTCAGCCAGTACACCCCGCCAGCCTGAGCCGGCCGGACACCACGCGGGACGCACCGGGCTGGTGACCGAGGCCAGCATGGCTGAGGGCGTAGGCCTGGCCGCTAACCAGGTCGGTGCCCGGCTGCGGGTCTTCGTCTATGACTGCCCGGACGGCTCCGGCGACTACCACCGCGGGCACGTGGTGAACCCGGTGCTGCGCATCCCGGCCGGACTGGCGGTGCCGCAGACGGACCTGGAGGGCTGCCTGTCGATGCCCGGGCAGCGCGCTGAGCTGGCCCGGCCAGGGCTGGCCGCCGTCACCGGCGTGGATGTCCGCGGGCGGCAGGTCACGGTGACAGGCAACGGAGTGCTGGCTCGCTCCCTGCAGCACGAGACCGACCATCTCGACGGCATCGTGTATGTCGACCGGCTGCCTGCCGCCGAGCGCGCCGCCATCCTCACCGCAGCGGACCTGGACTGCCCTGGCCTGCCGGCCTGACCGGCCCAGGGTGCCTGAACCCGGGGCGCTGCCTGCCTCCAGGGTGATACGACGCAGCTTGCCACCTCTACGGTCGGCGCGAAACCAAGGCGCGGGCCGGGCCGGTCACTGGGTTGGGCATGCCGGCCGGCCGCCTGCTGCCCGGCGGGCCTCCCCGGCGCCTCCTCGCCGGGGAGGCCGCCGTGACTGGGGTTACTGGCAGTCCGCGCAACGTCCAGTCACGGCGAAGCGATGCGGGTTGACGATGAATCCGTAGCCGGTCCTGGCCATCCGGATAAGGTCCCGGAACATCTCGTCGGGGACTTCGGTCATCGAGCCGCACTTCTCGCAGACGAGGTGCCCGTGAGCCACCGAGGCCAGGTGGTAGGTAGCGGGCCCGCTGCCGAGGCGGGTGCCGTCGATGACGCCGAGCTGTTCCAGCTCCTCCAGGTTGCGGTAGATGGTCGAGAGGTGAACGTCCGGCGCCCGTGCGTGGACTTCGGTCGCCAGCTCCTCGGCGCTGCGGTGTCCCCCGCTCTCGAACAGGGCGTCCAGCAGCAGTCGGCGTGCCGGGGTAGCCCGCCCGCCGTGCCTGCGGACGAGGGCGAGGACGTCTTCGACGGCGGCGTGGTGGGAGGGCTCCGCGGGCTTTGCAGCGGCATCCTCTGCCATATGGTCAGCGTACCGCACGGGCATCTAATCGCTATTTGCCTGCTACTGCAAATAGTCGCATCTACTCCGTGCTCGTTCGGCCCGGCTCTCGCTGTGCGCCAGCCGGCATGGCCGTCCGGTCACCGGCGCCGGATCATGAGCAGCCGGCCACTGCCGTTGGTGGCGCTTGGGAACGTCCGGCTGATATGCCAGCCGCTGGTCTGGTACAGGCGGACCGCCGGGCGGGCTGCCGGGTGGGTGACCAGCCAGCCCGGCTGAGGTCCTGAGGTGGCCAGGACGGCGTCGTGCAGCGCCCGTCCTGCCCCGATGCCGCGCGCGGCCCAACACCGATCGGGCTGGCCGCCAGCCCGACGCCAACGAGGTCACCGGTTCGCATGGCCGGTGCAGCACGGTCTTGCCGTAGTGGGTAAGCAGACGTGCCGCACCCGAGGTCACTCCCGCAAATGGCGTGACGGGTGCTGCGCTGGCGCCCAGCCTGGCCAAGCACGTCTCTTCCGCGCAGCGGTTCCCGGCCAGACCAGCTTCCCTGCTCCCCGCCGGCCGCACTCAGGCGAAGGCGTATTAGCGTTGCCGCTGTCCCGCAGCGCCAGGTGCGCGGCGAGCGGTTCGGAGGCGCGCTGCCGTAGCGTGCCTGGGCCAGTTCCCGGCATTCACGACGTGATGAGACCCGGGGTGGCCGTCCGGGCCGTAGTGAAGCGCCGGGTGACATCGGCCCAGTTGGCCACGTTCCACCAGGCTTTCACGTAGTCAGCCTTGACGTTGCGGTACTGCAGGTAGAAGGCGTGCTCCCACATGTCCAGCATCAGCAGCGGCACCGAGCCGGCGACCAGGTTGCCCTGGTGATCATAGAGCTGCTCGATGATCAGCCGCTGGCCCAGGCTGTCCCACGCCAGGATGGCCCAGCCCGATCCCTGGATACCGAGGGCGGCTGCCGTGAAGTGCGCGCGGAAGCCGTCGAACGAGCCGAAGTACTCGTCGATCGCGGCAGCGAGGTCTCCGTCGGGCTTGCCGCCTCCGTCCGGTGACATGTTGCGCCAGAACACGGAGTGGTTGACGTGGCCGGCGAGGTTGAATGCCAGGTTCTTCTCCAGCAGGTTCACCGTGCCCAGCTGGTCGGCGTGCCGTGCCTCGGCGAGTTGCTCGAGCGCGCTGTTGGCGCCGGTGACGTAGGCCTGGTGATGCTTGTCATGGTGCAGTTCCATGATCTGGCCGGAGATATGCGGTTCCAGTGCACCGTAATCGTAGGGCAGGTCGGGAAGTACGTACTCGGCCACGACTCTCCTCTCGGGTCACCTACGGCAGAACCGTTATTGCTATTTCCTTGCAGTCACCACCGTATTGCAACTGGCCCGGTCGCGGTCGAGCAGGGTGCCAAGTTGACGGCCATCGCGACCAGACTCGGCCCGAAGCGCACGCTGCCGCGGTCAAGCCCGGGCTGATTTGACCCCGGGCCGCGCTCTGAACTCAGCTCCAGGCTGCCTGCGGGTTCCAGCCCCACGACCGCCGCGCTGCGGGGACCGCGTGTTCCTGAGGTCTGGACAGCCGCCGATGTCAGCCTGACCGGGACCCTGGTGACTGGCGCCGTGTTGCCGATTTGGTCTATCAGATCACCGGTTCGGCCTGCGACCAGGACACCACCGTCCGTCCGGGAAGAATGAGAGGACATCTGGCCGAACGAGCTGGGTGCGCACGCCGCCGCTCGACGGGCGCGGGGTCACCTGGCCACTCGGCCTGCGATCCTGGTTCGCGCGATCAGGACTCGGCCACGACCGCCCACCGCTGATGGGTGCCGAGTATGTGGTCGAGCAGTCCGCGGCCTTCGGTGATCGCCCATTCCACATCGCGCAGCCGCTCGATCCGGACCGCCCCCCACGGGCTGGCCTGGACCAGGGCGACGGCCTCCGCGGGGGTCAGCCCGCCTCCGAACGGCAGGGCGGCTGTCATCCGTTCGCTGTAGTGCCCGTGGTGGCCGGGCTCCGCGCGCCGGATCCGCTCGGCCAGCACCCGGGCCCGGCTGCGCAGCCCCTCCACCCCGCAGGTCCCCCGGCCGCCCCAGCTTCCCTCGATGGCCACCAGCCGCCCGCCGGGCGCCGCGGCGTGCCAGGCCGCCACGGCCGCCCGGGGATCCGGCAGGGTCCACAGCAGGTGACGCTCCACCACCGCGGCGAACTCGCCGCGCGGCGGATTCAGCGCGTCCGCCTCCACGGTCTCGATACGCAGGCCGCGGC
>JASHYW010000521.1 GCA_030042885.1 Streptosporangiaceae bacterium
TGACGTGGCCGCCGAGATCGGCCGGGTGCGCGTCGGCCAGCCCGCCGCCCCGGCGGCCGACCGGGGTGCGCACGGCGTCAATAACGAAGGCCTCGGGCATTCGCCCCTCCCGGGGTAAGCTTCTAGAACACGTTCTATTTTAGGGAACCCCATGCGCATCGCCTACACCCCGGAACAGGACCGGCTGCGGCGGGAGCTGCGGACGTACTTCGGCGCCCTGATGACGCCTGAGCTCCGGGCGGCGCTGTCGGCGGGGGACGGGGACGACGGCGACCACGGGGACGGGGCGGCGTACCGCGAGGTGGTCCGCCGGCTGGGACGCGACGGCTGGCTCGGGCTGGGCTGGCCACGGGAGTTTGGCGGGCGCGGCGGCACCATGCTCGACCAGCTCATCTTCACCGACGAGGCGGCCGCAGCGCGGGTGCCCGTGCCGTTCCTGACCATCAACACGGTGGGCCCGACGATCATGCGGTTCGGGACGCCCGAGCAGAAGGCGTTCTACCTGCCGCGGATCGCCGCGGGCGAGATCCACTTCTCGATCGGGTACTCCGAGCCGGAGGCCGGCACCGACCTGGCCTCGCTGCGCACCACGGCGGTCCGGGTGAAGGGGGAAGGGGAGGCGGGCGGGGAGTACGTGATCAACGGGCAGAAGATGTGGACCAGCCTGATCCAGTACGCGGACTTCGTGTGGCTGGCCTGCCGGACCGATCCCGAGGCACCCAGGCACAAGGGCTTGTCGATCATCATCGTGCCGACGGATGCGCCGGGCTTTTCATGGACGCCGGTGCGCACGGTCGCGGGCGTGACGACCAGCGCCACGTACTACTCCTCGGTGCGGGTGCCCTTGTCGTCATTGGTGGGCGAGGAGAACCAGGGCTGGCCGCTGATCACCAACCAGCTCAACCACGAGCGGGTGGCGCTGACCTCGGCGGCGCCCGTGCTGACGGCGCTGGCCGAGGTGCGGGAGTGGGCGGCGTCGGCCAGGCTGGCCAGCGGGCAGCGGGTCATCGACGCCGAGTGGGTGCAGCTCAACCTGGCCCGGGTGCACGCCAAGGCCGAGTTCCTCAAGCTGATGAACTGGCGCGTGGCGTCCTGCTCCGACGGCGTGGTCGGCCCGGCGGCGGCCTCGGTGACCAAGGTGTTCGGCACCGAGTTCGCCGTCGAGGCCTACCGGCTGCTGATGGAGGTGCTGGGCGCGAACGCGTTCGTGCGCTCGGGCTCGGCCGGCCAGCTGCTGGCCGGGCGGATCGAGCGGGCGCACCGGGCCGCGCTCATCCTGACCTTCGGCGGCGGCACCAACGAGGTACAGCGGGACATCATCGCGGCCGCGGGGCTCGGGCTGCCCCTGTCTCGCCGGTAGGAGAAGCTGATGGACTTCACGCTCAGCGAAGCGCAGGACGAGCTGGCCGGGCTGGCCAGGAAGATCCTGGCCGAACGGGACGCGCCATGGGCGGACCTGGCCGCGGCGGGCGTGCTCGCGGCCGGGCTGCCCGAGGCGTTCGGCGGGGCGGGGCTGGGCCTGCTCGAGCAATGCTCGGTGCTGATCGACATCGGCCGTGCGGCCTCGGATGTGCCCTATCTGGACTCGATCGTGCTCGGGGCCGGGGCCCTGGCTGAGTTCGGGCCGACGGCGCTGTGTGATCGGTGGGTCATCCCGGCCGGGCGCGGCGAGGTGGTGCTGACCGCCGCGCTGGCGGAGGAGGACGGCGACGACCCTCGTTTCCCGTCGGCCAGCGCGGTACGGGCGGACGGACGGTGGGTGCTGTCCGGGGTGAAGACCGCGGTGCCCGCCGCACCGTCGGCGGACCTGTTCCTGGTGCCCGCGGCGGTCCCGGACGGGGTGGTGGTGTTCCTGGTCTTGCCGTCCGATGACGGGGTGCGGGTGGAGCCGCAGCGGCTGACCGATTTCGCCGAGGCCGGCCGGGTCGTGCTCGACGGCGTCCCGCTGGACGAGGACCGGGTGCTGGGCGGCGCGGAGGTCGCGGACTGGCTGGTGTCGCGGGCCACCGTCGGGCTGTGCGCCGTGCAGTCCGGCGTCATCGAGCGGGCGCTCGAGCTGACCGCGGAGCACGCGCGGAGCCGGGTGCAGTTCGGCCGGCCGATCGGCTCGTTCCAGGCGGTGACGCAGCGGCTGGCCGACGCGTACATCGACACCGAGGCGGTCCGGCTCACCATGTGGCAGGCCGCCTGGCTGCTGGCCTCGGGCGACGCCGCGGCCGGCGTGGCGGTGGCCACGGCCAAGTTCTGGGCCGCGGAGGCCGGTCACCGGGTGGCGCACACCGCGGTCCACGTGCACGGCGGGGTGGGCATCGACACGTCCTACCCGGTGCACCGTTACTTCGTCGCGGCCAAGCACAACGAGTTCGCCCTGGGCGGCGCCACGGCCCAGCTCCGCCGCATCGGCACCGCGCTGGCCCGGTAAGGGCTTCTTAGCGGAGTGTGTTCCTGGCGCACTGGATCACCCCGGATGCCGCCCGCGCGGCAAGCCGTGAGCATCCCAGCAGCACCGGGTACGGGTGCTCGGCCGACAGGCGGTCGAGGGCGGCTTGCAGCCGCCCGGTGATGTCGTCGTAGCAGGCTGACACGATGCGCGGGTCGTCGGCCGCGCCGGGGCCGTGGGCCGTCCAGTCCAGCGCGGGCAGGAACTCGAGGGTGAGGTGGGCCGGCATGGGCAGCGGCGGCGTCAGGATGGACCCGACGCCGAACGGGAAACCCGCGAGGAAGGGAAACACGTTGATCCGCAGGGCGTTCAGGCCGGCGGCGCGGGCCAGACGGTCGCCGCGCGACAGCACCACGACGGAGTGATGGCCGCCATGGGCGACAACAGGTACCACCGGGACCCCGCATCGCAGGGCGAGCCGCACGAAGCCTTTCCGGCCGGCGAAATCCACCTGGTTCCGCTGGGTCCACGGGCGGCAGGCCTCACGGTCGCCTCCCGGGTACACCAGGACGCACGCCCCGCGCGTCAGCGCGGACTCGGCTTCGCCGGTGCTTGCGGGGACGACGCCGAGCTGGCGCAGGAAGGCCCCGACCCCTGGCACGGCAAACAGGAGATCGTAGGCCAGCATGTAGGCCGGTGCGCCGATGCCGCGGTGCGACACGATGACCTGCCCGCAGGTCCATGCCTCGGGCACGTAGAACAAGCCAGAATGATTCCCGACCAGGAGCACCGGGCCGTCCGCGGGCACCCTGTCCAGCCCTCTCACCTCGGGCGTGAAATAGCTGGTGTAGAGGTCGATGACCGGCAGCATCCGGCGGATGAAGTCCGGGTCGCGTTGCAGCGAGGTGTCCGCGCGCCCGGCGGCGATCCGCTGCGACAGCAGCACAAGCGCCCGCGCAAGCGGACTCCGGGCCGGCTCCGGGCCGGTGGCGTTCGGGGCATCGCGGCTGGGCATCTTTCCTCCGCGTCTCATGCTGCCCGCATCCGGGCCGGACCAGGAAGGGCCCTTAGTCCGCTCCCTGCGGGACCGCCGGACGCAGCCAAGAGGCTCGCGCAATGGCAGGGTGGATCGTATGGAGGGCTGGGTGCACTCCGGCTTCGAGGGCGTGGAGCGGATATTCCGGCGGCAGCTGCAGCGCACGACGGGCGGTGCGGCGGTTGCCGTGTACTACCGCGGTGAGCTGGTCGTCGACCTGTGGGGCGGGTCGCGTTCGCAGGGACAGCCATGGCAACGCGACACGCTGGCGATGTGCTTCAGCACGACGAAGGGAGTCATCTCGACGGCACTGCACCTGCTGGCCGACCGGGGGCAGATCTCCTACGACGCGCCGGTTGCGGCGTACTGGCCCCAGTTCGCGCAGCACGGCAAGGAGCGCATCACGGTCCGCCACGTGCTCACGCACTCCGCCGGCCTGCACCGGATGCGCACGCTAGTGGACCACGCGGAGCGGATGCTGGACTGGGAGTACATGGTGGCCGCGCTCGAGGGTGCCGAGCCGGCGTACGAGCCGGGCACCCGGAACGGCTACCACGCGCTGACCTACGGGTGGCTGGCCGGGGAGCTGGTCCGCCGGGTGTCCGGGCGGCCGGGAGCGCGGTTCGTCGATGAGGAGCTGGCCCGCCCGCTCGGCCTGGACGGGCTGTACCTCGGGTGCCCGCCCGAGCAGCGCGGCCGGGTCGCGCCGCTGGCCCCCATGGCCGGAGCGCTGGGCCGCAGGCTGGGCCTGGATCCGGGTGCGGTGATGGGCGGCCCGGTCGGCCGGATCCCGGAGCTGCTGCGGCTGCCGGTCAGCCCGCGCCGGTTCGTCAACGCGCTACTGCCGCGCGGGATCGAGGACGTGCTGTGGGGCCCGGAGGTGATGGACGCCGAGATCCCGGCGGCGAACGGGTTCTTCACCGCCCGGTCGCTGGCCAAGCTGTACGCGCTGCTGGCCGGCGGCGGCGAGGTGGACGGCGTGCGGCTGCTGTCGCCGCGGACCCTGGAACAGATCGCGGTGGTGCACTCCCGCGGGCCCGACCTCGTCCTGGTCCTGCCGATGGGCTGGCGGCTGGGCTACCACAGCGCGTTCACCACCCGGGGCACGGTGCCCGGTGCGTTCGGCCACTTCGGCTTCGGCGGATCGGGGGGGTGGGCCGACCCGCGGCGTGACCTGGCGCTGGCCATGGTCTGCAATCGCGGCAGCGGCACGCCGATCGGCGACCTGCGCATGGCCGAGCTCGGCACCGCCGTCGCCAGGGCTCCGGGGGTAAACGCGCCGCGGTAGGGACGTGCAGTGCCCTTCAGTGCTAGGCACTGGCGCAGCCCTCAGCGGACCAGGTCCGCGATCTTGTCCAGCTGCCGCGGGTCGCAGTGGACGGAGAACGTGGTGAGGACGGTCTGCTTCCAGCGCTGGATCTCCCCGGCGATCTTGGCCCAGGGGCCGATCAGGGCCACATCTTCGACCAGAGCGGTGGGGACGGCCGCGATGGCGCTCTTCTTGTCGCCGGCCAGGTAGAAGTCCTGGATCTTCTTCGCTTCCGCCTCGTATCCCATCCGGACGAAGACCTCGTGGTGGAAGTTGACCCCGCGCGGGCCCATGCCGCCGATGTACAGGGCCAGCGTGGGCCGGACAAGATCGGCGGCGCGCTCGAGGTCGTCATCGTCGATGATGGCCAGCGGGCCGCCGACCACGTCGAAGGTCCCGGGCGTGTGACGGGCGCCGGGCCGGGCGAAGCCCTCGGCGAGCGCGGCGGCGTAGAAGTCGTTCATCGCGGGCGAGAAGAAGATGACGTTCCAGCCGTCGGCGA
>JASHYW010000059.1 GCA_030042885.1 Streptosporangiaceae bacterium
CCGGGCACTGCCGGAGCCCCTGTTTCCGGCAGGTCGGCGAACAGCCCGCTCAGGTCCGCCCTGGTCTTGGCGCTCATGGCCCGCCCCACCCGCTCGTCGAACTCGGCCTGGTCGAGGCGGCCCGCGGCGAAGTGCTCGGACAGCCGGCCGGCGACGGCCTGGCGTTCGGCGTCGGAGACGCGCAGGTGCTGGTCGGAGTACATGCCGCGGAACAGCGGCGGGAAGCCGCGGCCGCGCTGCGGACCCCACGAGCCACTCCAGGGATAGCCGCCCCAGGAATAGCCGCCCGAGGGATCGCTGCTCCCGGGGTTGCTGTCCCGGGGGTCGCTGGACTGCGCTGACATGGCGCTCTCCTGTCTGGTTACCGTGACCGGGATTGCAGGGACTCGATGAGGGAGCCGGCGATGGACTGGTCGCTGCCCTCTTCGGGGATCAGCAGCAGGCCGGCCAGGTAGACCGGTATGCCCGCGCCGCCGAAAATGGCCAGGACGAGGAAAGCGATCCGGACGATCGTGGCGTCCACTCCGAAGGAACGGGCCAGGCCCCCGGCCACGCCTGCCAGCATGCGGTCGGTGCAGGACCGGCGGAGGAGGACGCGCTCCGGTCCGGGGTTCCCTGGCGGGAACGGCGGCTGGGTGGGCCGCCCGGACTCGGTGGTGGTGTCTTCTGGGTTCACAGTGTTCGTGTTCATGCCCCTAGGGTGGCTGCGCGGGCCTGCCCGGCACATCGGGTAGATCACTGGTCCGACCCTGATCCGGGGCCGGCCGGATCAGGGATGACTCAGGGTTGGTCCGGATGGCGGTCTCAGGGTGGCTGGAGCGATGATGGGGTACGTGGAGCACCCAGCACGCTGGCATGGCGACCGCGACCAGTTCACGCACCGGCACCGCGGGCCGTTCTGGCTGCGGCACCGGCACGGTCCCGGCGGGCCGCTGCGCCGTGACCCGGCTGACCGCCTGGCCGGCGGCGTGGCCTCGGGCGTGGCAGCCTGGAGGGGCATCAACGTCACCACCGTGCGGATCGTGTTCGTGCTGGTCGCCCTGGTCACCGGCGGGATCGGGGTGGCGCTGTACTTTGCGGCCTGGCTGCTGATACCGGCGGCCGGGGAAGACAGCAGCATCGGCAGCAGGGCCAGGTCCGACTCCGGGGGCATCCGGCTCGCGATCGGCCTCGCGTCGCTGCTCATCTTGGTGCTGCTCGCCGTCGGCGCGCTCAGCGGCGGCTGGTTCACCAGGTGGGCGTGGCCCCAGGTGATCAGCGTGGCCGGGCTCGTGCTGATCTGGCGGAATGCCTCGGCGGAGGAGCAGGCGACGCTGCGGCATCTGGTGGTGCCGCTGGAGACGGCGGCGGGTTCCGCGAAATCGAGCAGGCGATCGGCGCTTCGCGTGGTGATCGCGGGCGCGCTGCTCATCGGCGGCCTGGCCTCGCTGTTCTCGGCCCGCGCAAGCCTGGCCCTGCTGCGGCCGCTCGGCGGCGTCGTGCTGGTGATCGCGGGCATCGTGCTGCTCCTTGGCCCGTGGTGGCTGCGGATCGCCCGTGACCTGGTCCTGGAGCGCCAGGCCAAGGTCCGGGCCCAGGAACGGCTCGACATCGCGGCCCGGGTCCACGACTCGGTGCTGCAGACCCTGGCGCTGATCCAGCGGCGCGCGGACGACCCGCAGAAGGTCGTTCAGCTGGCCCGCATGCAAGAACGCGAGCTGCGCTCCTGGCTGTTCGAGGGCCGGGCCCCGAACGACGCCGGCGCAGACTCCACGTTCGCCTCCGGCGTCCGGCAGATCCAGCAGGACGTCGAGGCCAGGTACGGCGTGCCGGTGGAGGCGGTGACCGTCGGCGACTGCGAGCTCGAGGAGAACCTCAACGCCCTGCTGGCGGCGGCCCGCGAGGCCACCGTCAACGCGGCGAAGTGGTCCGGGGCCAGCGTCATCTCACTGTTCGCCGAGGTCGAGCCCGCGGAGGTGTCGCTGGTCGTGCGGGATCGCGGGCAGGGCTTCGACCCCGAGGCGGTGCCGCGGGACCGAAAGGGCCTGGCCGAGTCCATCCACGGCCGGATGGCCCGCCGCGGCGGCACGGCCAACGTGAGCACCGCCCCGGGCGAGGGGACCAAGGTCTCGCTGAAGATACCGCGGGCCGTCGCGCAGCCCGCGGGCCGGACATGAGCGTCCCGAGGGTCGTCCTGGTGGACGACCACGGCCTGTTCCGCTCCGGGGTCCGCGCCGAGCTCGGCCGCCAGGTCGACGTGGTGGGCGAGGCGGACGACGTGCAGCCCGCCATCGACCTGATCGCGGCGGTGCTCCCCGATGTGGTGCTGCTCGACGTGCACCTGCCCGGCGGCGGCGGCCAGGCCGTGGTCCAGGCGATCAAGGCTTCGCATCCCGAGGTCCGGTTCCTGGCCCTGTCCGCCTCGGACGCGCCCGAGGACGTGATCGCGGTGATCAGGGCGGGGGCCCGGGGTTACGTGACCAAGACGATCTCCACCGCCGAACTGGCCGACGCCATCGGCCGGGTCGCGGCGGGCGACGCGGTGTTCTCGCACCGGCTGGCGGGATTCGTCCTTGACGCCTTCGCCGCCACGCCGGCGCCCGGCGAGGTCAAGCCGTCCTTCGATCCCGAGCTTGACCAGCTGACGTCGCGGGAACGGGAGGTGCTGCGGCTGATCGCCCAGGGCTACACGTACAAGGAGATCGCCCGCGAGCTGTACATCTCGGTCAAGACGGTGGAGAGCCACGTGTCTTCGGTGCTGCGCAAGCTCCAGCTGTCCTCCCGGCACCAGCTGACCAGGTGGGCCACCGAGCGCCGGCTGGCCTTACGTCACGCGCGATCGAATGCCGGATCGCCGCGGAGGACCCCGCGGCGGGCTGCCGAGCTGCACGACGACTCGGTGAACCGCGGCGGGCACGTCGTGCACTGCGGCGGCGAGTACGACTCGCACCTGCTGATGCCGGTCGTTCCGGCCGGCGGACGCTAGGGTGGCCGCGAACACACGGATATGACAGGACGGAGGGAAAGCCATGGCGGCCTGGGGCGCCGAATCCGGCCACATCGAGGTGGCCGTGCAGAACTCCGTGGCCGTGGTCACGCTGCGGCGGCCGGACCGGCTCAACGCGCTCACCGCGGACATGCGCAGGGAACTCGCCGCGATCCTGCGGCACTTCGGCGGCGGGCAGGTCCGCGGCATCGCCGTCACCGGCACCGGGCGGGCGTTCTCGGCGGGCCTGGACCTGCGTGAGGCGGCGGAGCTTCCGCCGGGCGGCCTGGTGGCCGACGTCGAGCTGTTCCACGACATCACCCGGGCCGCGCTGCAGGCGCAGGTGCCGGTGGTCGGCGCGCTCAACGGAATCGCGGTGGGCGGCGCGTGCGAGATGACGTTGTGCTTCGACGCGCGGATCGGGACCCAGGAGGCCGAGTTCTTCCTGCCGGAAAACTCCATCGGGCTGACCATCTCCAACGCCTCCAGCGTGCTGCTGCCCCGGCTGGTCGGCCACCGGGCGATGCGCCTGGTCATGGAGTCGGCCAGGATTGGGGCGGCCGAGGGCCTGGCCCTCGGCCTGCTCGACGAGATCGTCGAGCAGGCCGGCCTCATCGAGGCCGCGATCGGGCTGGTGCACCGGTGGACCCGGCCGGGCGCGGCCACGGCCGCGCACCTGCGGCTGCTGCGGCCGTCACTGGCCACGATCGAGCAGGCCATGGCGGCCGAGACCGAAGCAGCCAGCGGGCCGGAGGCGGCCGCCATCGCGGTGGCGGGCATCAACCGGTTCCTCAGCCGCCGCGACGCCCGGCCCTGA
>JASHYW010000522.1 GCA_030042885.1 Streptosporangiaceae bacterium
CCTCGCCGGCCGCCTCGCGCTCCACCACCTCGACGGGGACGAGCGACAGCTTGCCGCGGTCGTCGATCTCGCGGATCTCCACCTGGATCTTGTCGCCGATGTGGACCACGTCGTCGATGTTCTCGATCCGCTTGCCGCCGTGCAGCTTGCGGATCTGGGTGATGTGCAGCAGGCCGTTCTTGCCGGGCAGCAGCGAAACGAACGCGCCGAACGTGGTGGTCTTCACCACCGTGCCCAGGAAGCGCTCGCCGACCTCGGGCATGTGCGGGTTGGCGATGGCGTTGATCGCGGCGCGGGCCGCCTCGGCCGAGGGCCCGTCGGTGGCGCCGACGTAGATCGTGCCGTCGTCCTCGATCGTGATCTCGGCGCCCGTGTCGTCCTGGATCGAGTTGATCATCTTGCCCTTGGGGCCGATGACCTCGCCGATCTTGTCCACCGGGACCTTGATCGTGATGATCCGCGGAGCGTACGGGGACATCTCGGCCGGCGCGCTGATGGCGCTGCGCATGACCTCCAGGATGGTGAGCCGGGCCGCGCGGGCCTGCTTCAGCGCCGCGGCCAGCACCGAGGCGGGGATACCGTCGAGCTTGGTGTCCAGCTGCAGCGTGGTGATCACCTGCTCGGTGCCCGCCACCTTGAAGTCCATGTCGCCGAACGCGTCCTCGGCGCCAAGGATGTCGGTCAGCGTCACGTACTGGCCGCCCTGGTGGATCAGGCCCATGGCGATGCCGGACACCATGTCCTTCAGCGGCACGCCCGCGTCCAGCAGCGACATGGTGGAGGCGCAGACCGAGCCCATCGAGGTTGACCCGTTGGAGCCGATCGCCTCGGACACCTGCCGGATCGCGTAGGGGAACTCCTCCCGCGTCGGCAGCACCGGGATCAGGGCCCGCTCGGCCAGCGCGCCGTGCCCGATCTCACGGCGCTTGGGTGAGCCGACTCGGCCCGTCTCGCCGGTCGAGTACGGCGGCATGTTGTAGTTGTGCATGTACCGCTTGGTGCGTTCCGGGTTGAGCGTGTCGATCATCTGCTCCATCCGGAGCATGTTCAGCGTGGTCACGCCGAGGATCTGGGTTTCCCCGCGCTCGAACAGCGCCGAGCCGTGCACCCGGGGCAGCACGTGCGCCATGGCCGACAGCGGCCGGATGTCGGTCAGGCCGCGGCCGTCGATGCGCACACCGTCCCGGATGATCCGCTCCCTGACCAGCTTCTTGGTGAGCGAGCGGAACGCGGCGCTGATCTCCTTCTCGCGGCCTTCCCAGGCCTCGCCGAGCCGCTCGACGGCCAGCGCCTTGACCCGGTCGGTCTCCGCCTCGCGGTCGTGCTTGGCCGCGATGGTCAGCGCCTTGGCCAGCTCGTCGGACACCTCACGGGCCACCACCTCATACACGTCCTCGGTGTAATCGGTGAACACCGGGTAGTCGGCGTGCGTGGTGCCGTCGGCCGCCTCGGCGGCCAGCCGTTGCTGCGCCTCGCACAGCGCGCGGATGAACGGCTTGGCGGCCTCGAGTCCCTCGGCCACGGCGTCCTCGGTGGGCGGCACGGCGCCGCTGCCCTCGTCGGCGAGCAACCTGAGCGTCTCCGGGGTCGACTCGGCCTCCACCATCATGATGGCCACGTCGCCGTCCTCCAGGACCCGGCCGGCCACCACCATGTCGAAGGTGGCCTGCGCCAGCTGTTCGTGGGAGGGGAACGCCACCCACTGGCCCTTGATCAGCGCCACCCGGACCCCGCCAATCGGGCCGGAGAACGGCAGCCCCGCGAGCTGGGTGGACATCGACGCGGCGTTGATCGCCACCACGTCGTACAGGTGCTGCGGGTCGAGGGCGAGCACCGTCGCGACGATCTGGATCTCGTTGCGCAGCCCCTTGACGAAGGAGGGGCGCAGTGGCCGGTCGATGAGCCGGCAGGTGAGGATCGCGTCCTCGGACGGGCGGCCCTCCCTACGGAAAAACGAGCCGGGAATCCGGCCCGCCGCATACATCCGCTCTTCCACGTCCACGGTGAGCGGGAAGAAATCCAGGCCTTCCTTCGGCTGCCTGGACGCCGTGGTGGCGGAGAGCACCACGGTCTCGCCGTCGAGGACCACCAGCGCCGAGCCAGCGGCCTGGCGGGCTAGCCTGCCCGTCTCGAACCTGATCGTATGGACGCCGAACTCGCCATTGTCGATGACGGCTTCGGCACTTCTGGCACCCTCCACGGGTGAGACCTCCTTGCGGTAGATCCCGCACCCACCCGCCGCCGTGCCGCATATGGCCTGGCTCGCCCAGAGGAGGCAGCCGGCCGGTCTTCGATCGAAGCCCTCGGGTTCCGGGCTCGACTCCTGCCCGAGGACCACTACCGAGGACCGGCCCTGGCGTTCGGGGCCGGGGGCTACGGGATGTCAGTATTGTATTCAATTATTCGCGTTATCCAGATCTTGGCCGCGCTTCTCGCCGCCGACCCGGACCGCTCGCACGGGCTCAAAACGCCCGTGCTCGCTGATCGGTTCTGAATAACGCTCATGGGTTGTATTCAGTTGTCCTGGCCGCGGTTCGCAGGGTCCAGGGGCGCCTAGCGGCGGATGCCGAGGCGTTCCCTGATCGCACGGTAACGATTGATGTCCTTCTTGGCCAGGTATTTGAGCAGCCTGCGGCGGCGGCCGACCAGCAGCAGCAGCCCGCGGCGGCTGTGATGGTCGTGCTTGTGCACCTTCAGGTGCTCGGTCAGGTGGTTGATCCGCCTGGTCAGAAGCGCGACCTGGACCTCCGGCGAACCGGTGTCACCCTCACTGGTCGCGTACTCCGCCAGGATCTCCTTCTTGGCGGCGGTGTCGAGCGGCACGTGACTCCTTAAGGATTGGCGCTGAAAGGGCCCAAGGGGTTGATCCCCCGAGACGGCCGCATGAGGGTGCAGCACGTCTCTGGCTGCCGCGGCTACTCGCCGGGCAGCGTCTCACATTACCACGAGCCGCTGACCGGTTGCGCCGCGTCTGTGCGCTGGTTCTCCAGCTACGTTACGTGTTCGACGCGGGTTTTGAAGGGGCTGGGCCGCGCTTCTTAGACTGGGTCGATGCCCGACATGAGCACCGCGCGCGGCTTGACGCTGGGCCGCTCCCCGCAGCCTGCGCCGGAGGCCCCGGGAGCCAACGGCGCCGGAGGGGCCAAGGCATCACGGCCTGTCTGGCTGCCGGTCTGGTCGGTACCCGCCGCCCTGCGGGCGCTGCGCGCGGTGCTCGTGATCCCTCCCCTGTTCGCCCTGACCTATGAGGGCATCGGCAACCCGCAGATGGCCACGTTCACCGCCTTCGGCGGGTTCGCGAGCCTGGTCGTGGCCTCGTTCGGCGGCAGCAGGCGGGACAAGATCATCGCTCACCTCGGGCTGGCGGTGACCGGGAGCATCGGCCTGATCATCGGCACATCGGTCAGCGGGGTCAAGTGGCTGGCCGTGCTGGTCACGATCCCGGGGCTGGTTCGGGGCCCCGCCCGAGGGAACGGAGGCCGAACGGCGGACGGCCGCGCTGCACGGCGCGCTCGGCGTCCTGGTGCGGCACGCCAGCATTCGTTCGGTCTGGTTCCAGAACAGCCTGCGCGGGTCGCTGGCCCTGGCCGCGGCGGTCGCAGTGGCCGACGTGTCCGGGGTCCAGCACGGGTTCTGGGTCGTGCTCGGCACCCTGTCCGTGCTGCGTACCAGCGCGGCGTCGACCGGGTCCACCGCGCTGCGGGCGCTGGGCGGAACCGCGATCGGCTTCGTGGTCGGCGCTCTGCTGCTGGTCGGCATCGGGACCAGCCCGGCCGCGCTGTGGACGGCGCTGCCGATCGCCATCGCGGTGGCCGCGTACGCGCCGGGAGCGCTGCCGTTCGCCTTCGGGCAGGCGGCGTTCACCATCGTCCTCGTGGTCCTGTTCAACCTGCTCGCGCCGGTCGGCTGGACGGTGGGCCTGCTGCGCATCGAGGACATGGCGATCGGCTGCGCGGTGAGCCTGGTGATCGGCGTGCTGTTCTGGCCGCGGGGCGCCGCCTCGGTGGTCGGCGACGATCTGGCCGACGCGTTCCGGCGCGGCGCCGCCTACCTGACCCAATCGGTGGACTGGGCCCTGGGCACGCGGCACGATCCGCCGGACACGGGCGTCGCGGCCGTCACCGCCGGGATACGGCTCGACGAGGCGCTGCGCGCATTCCTGGCCGAGCAGGGCGCCAAGCACCTGTCGAATCAGGACCTGTGGCTGCTGGTGATGGCCACCATGCGGCTCCGGCTGACCGCGTACTCGCTGGCCGGCCTGCAGGCACCGGAGCACGCCAGGCACTACCACGACCATCGCGGGATCGCGTACATGCGCCGCACGCTGGCCAAGGCGGCCGCGGACCTCGCGGCCTTCTACGACCGGGTCGCGGTGCTGGTGGGGCGGCCCGTTGCCCATCAGGTGCTGATGCCGGTCACCGTCCCGGCGTTCGCCGGCCTGGACGGGAACGGAGGCCTGCGCCCGCCTGCTGAGACGAATAGGGCTGATGGTATAAGCGTGACCGCTGGGACGGACGGGTCCGATGAGGGGAATGCCGCCGAGGGCGAGGACCCGGTCCGGATCATCACCATCAACCACCACCCGCACCTGCTGTGGGTGCACGAGCACCTGCAGCACCTCAGTTCGCACGCGAGCGTGATCATCGCCCCCGCGACGCACGTCGCCGAGCAGCGCCGCCTCCCCTGGTGGCGGTAACTTCCAGCGGGCCGGGCTGGGCGGCGAGGGAGTTTGGACACGCCCGGAGTTTGGACACGCCCGGAGTCAAGCACGCTCGGGCTATAGGCCGGGGCCGAGTCGGGTAAGAGTCGGGGCGTGGGGCGCTGGGTGCTGCACGTGGACCTCGACCAGTTCATCGCGGCGGTCGAGGTGCTGCGGCATCCTGAGCTGCGCGGACGGCCCGTGGTGGTCGGCGGGGACGGCGACCCGACCAAGCGCGGCGTGGTGAGCACGGCGTCGTATGAGGCCCGCGAGCACGGCGTGCATTCCGGCCTGCCGCTGCGGACCGCCGCGCGGCGGCTGCCCGACGCGGTGTTCCTGCCGGTTGACCGGGAGGCCTACGAGGAGGCCTCGGCCGCGGTGATGGAGGTGCTGCGGTCGACGGGCGCGGTGGTGGAGGTGCTCGGCTGGGATGAGGCGTTCCTCGGCGTCGAGA
>JASHYW010000523.1 GCA_030042885.1 Streptosporangiaceae bacterium
TGCTCCCGACGGGGAGCGGACCATGTTCACCGACCGGGCGGCGAACCTGCGGTTCCAAAGGTCCGACCTCCCGGCGCGTCTGCTGGACGATGCGGCAGTGCTGCACCTGACCGGCTACACGTTCTGCGAACCGCCGCTGCTCGAGGTGGCGCTGTGGCTCCTGGACGAGGCCTGTTCCCGCGGCCTGGCCGTCTGCATCGATCCCGGCTCGGCCGCCTTCCTGGCCAGGATGGGGCCCGCCGCGTTCCTGCGCTGGACCGAAGGCGCCGCCGTCTGCTTCCCCAACCGCGACGAGGCCGCCGTTCTGGTCGGCGAGGCCGACCCGGCCACCATGGCGGCCCGCCTCACCAGGTACTACGGCATCGTGGCGGTCAAGCTCGGCGGCGCCGGATGCGTGCTCGCTGTGCCCGGCGAGTCCCCGGTCCGCATCCCCGCGCACCCGGCCGACGCGCGCGACACCACGGGCGCGGGAGACGCCTTCTGCGGCGCCTTCATGAGCAGGTGGCTGGCGGACGGCCCAGCCACCGACCTGCCCGGCGCCGCCGAGTTCGCCGCCCGGATCGCGGCCTCCGTGGTGACCCGCTTCGGCGCCCGCCCGCTCTAACCGCGTGCCGCCACGGGGATGGCCGGCTCTGATAGCTTGCGTGCGCTCACGTCCGCGAAGCCGACTCCGGCGGACCAGGCCAGCTCATCTCCGCAGACCACGCCCGCGATCCCGCCCGGCAAGCAGTCCCGGCGCCAGGGCCGCCGCGGCCCGGGCCGCCGAGATCCTCGCCGCGGAACAGGTCGACCGCTGATGCCGGCCCGGGCCCTGGACGCCTCAGCTCAGCGCGGAGAGCAGCACGCCGCCGCGGCCCGCGCCCAGGTCTCGCGACGTGGCCCTGGCCGCCTCAAGCACCAGCCGCACAAGTTCGTCCCGGGTACCCGACACGAGCAGCCGGTCCGCCGCGCCGACCACCCCGATCGCGCCGGCCACCACGCCGTCCCTGGACAGGATGGGCGCCGCGATGCCGGCGTCGCCCACCGTGGCCTCCTGGTCCTCCACCGCGTAGCCGCGCTGCCGCACCTGGGCCAGGGCCCGGGCCAGCGCGGCCCTGGTCGTCTTGGTCTTGCCGGTCAGCGGGGCCAGGTCGGCGGCCAGCGCGCGGGTGCGCTGCGCGGCGGGCAGGTGCGCCACGATCGCGTGGCCGAGGGCGCAGGCGTGCCACGGGATGGCCGCGCCGACCTCGAGGATCTGCACCGTGTTGTCCGGCCGGAACACGTGGTGCAGCACGATCACCCGGGACCCGGACAGGGTCGCGACCCAGACCGCCTCGTCGGCCCGCTGGGCCAGCGAGGCGGCCCAGCGCAGGGACCTGGCCCGCAGCTCGGATCCGTCCAGGTAGGCGTTGCCGAGCTGCAGCACGCCGGGACCCAGGCTGTACTTGCCCGTGTCGGGGTCCTGCGCGACCAGGTCGTCCGCCTCCAGGGTGCGCAGCAGCCCGTGCACCGTGGGCTTGGGCAGGCCGACCCGCTCGGCGATCTCGGTCACGCCGAGGCGTGGCGTCCCCGAACCGAGAGCGGCGAGGATCTGCGCTGCGCGCTGTACCGACTGGATCATGTCTCCCTTTCAGCGATATGCCATGAGCCCCGGCGCGTCGCCGTGCTGGCCGTCCTGGCCATCAGCTCCGAATACAGTACCGGCATGATCCGGGTCACCCTGTCCGCCATCCCGCGCCGGACCACCGTGCTGGCCGCCAAGGCCGGCGTGCTGCCGCCACGGCCATCCGGGACTCCGCGGTGGCCATCGGGATCGTCCTCGGCCTGCTGTACCTGTTCCCGATCATCGCTAACGTGGTGAGCAATGAACAGTGGCACCGACACCTCGAGCAGATCGGGTCGATGACCGCCGGGCTCGCCATCCAGGCCACGACCGATCTGTCCAGCCTGCCCATCAGCCCGTGGGCCGGCCTTGGCGTGCTGGCCGCCTGGGCCGGGGGTGCGCTACTGGCCGGGGGGCTC
Organism: Streptosporangiaceae bacterium; assembly: GCA_030042885.1. The sequence goes on from JASHYW010000523.1 coordinate 2,002, forward strand.
GTGCTCAGGCTGCGCGACGCATGATCGGGCTCCGCTGGTGACCTCTGCGCAGGCCAGCCCGAGCGCTCCGGCTGCCACGCCCGCACTATGGCCGCTCAGAAGGATTCTTCCCATCCTGGGCACGGTCGGGCTGATCGCCATCGGGATGGCCGGCACGATCTGGGGACCGCTGTACTGGGGCCAATCGACCTGGGCGCTCCCCGACGACCTGTGGGCCACGCTGGTCGCGTCCCAGCGGTTCCTGCACCTGGATCTGGCCGGCCTGTACACCGCGCCCACCAATCTGGTCAGCTTCCCGGGCACCGCGATGATCCTGATCCCGGTGGCCGCGATCTTCGACCTGGCCGGGCTGCCGCTGCACGCGGGTCGCCAGGGAGCTCATCCCGTCGAGTGGCTGATCGCCGGGCCGTGCGAGGTAGTGATCTCGTCCGTGGCGCTGTTCGCCGCAGACGCGATCGCCGAACGCCTCGGCGCGGGCTGGCTCAAGCGCCTGCTGCTCGCCGCCGCGAGCGCGACCGCCCTGTGGAATGTCACGATCCGATGGGGCCACCCTGAAGACGCGGTGGCGATCGGACTGCTGATGTACGCGATCCTGGCCATGTCGCGCTCGAGAACCTGGCGGGCCGCCTGGCTGGCCGGGGCCGCGGTAGCCGTCCAGCCGCTCGTGCTGCTCGCGTTCCCCGTCCTGGCCGCGGCCGCCGGGCCACGGCGCCTACCGGGCTTTGTAGCCCGGGCCGCGGCCCCCTCGGTGCTGCTCCTGGGCGCCGCCGCCGCGGCCAACTGGTCGGCCACCATCCACGCGGTCACCAGCCAGCCGAACGCCCCGAGCATCGACCACCCCACCCCGTGGATCTACCTCAGCGCGCTGGCCCCGCACCTGAGCAACGGATCGGTGGCCGCCGGGCCGGCCAGGGCGCTGGCCGTCGTGCTGGCCTGCGGCTGCGGGCTGGCCATCTGGCACCGCTGGCGGGCG
>JASHYW010000524.1 GCA_030042885.1 Streptosporangiaceae bacterium
GACCCGTTCCCGCGCGCCCTGGACCTGGCCGACACCCGGCTCGGCTGGCGGCTGACCAGCCCCCTGATGAAGCAGATGTACCCGCCGATCACCCTCGGCGAGACCGCGGAGAACGTGGCGGGCAAGTACGGCATCACCCGGGAGCGCCAGGACGAGTGGGCGCTGCGCAGCCACCAGCTGGCCGCCGCCGCCCGCGACGCGGGCAGGTTCGGCGCCGAGACCGTGCCGGTGGCCACCTCGCGCGGCGAGGTCCGGCACGACGAGGGCATCAACGGCGGCATCACCGCCGCGGAGCTGGCCGCGAAGCCGCCCGCCTTCCGGCCGGGCGGCACCGTGACCGGGGGCAACTCCTCGCCGCTGAACGACGGCGCCGCCGTGCTGCTGCTGATGTCGGCCGATGCCGTGCGGCGGGCCGGGGTGAGGCCGCTCGCACGCTACGCGGGCGCCGCGGCGGCGGGCGTGCACCCTGACTACATGGGGATAGGTCCGGTGCCCGCCATGCACCGGGCGCTCGGCCGGGCCGGCTGGCGGCTGGATGAGCTGGACCTGATCGAGATCAACGAGGCGTTCGCGGCGCAGTCGGTCGCGGTCATGGACGAGCTCGAGTGCGACCCGGAGCGGGTCAACGTCAACGGCGGCGCTATCGCCATCGGGCACCCGCTGGGCTGCTCCGGGGCCAGGATCATCACCACCTTGCTGCACGAGATGAGCAGGCGCGGCGCCGTACGCGGGGCCGCGACCATGTGCATCGGCGTGGGCCAGGGCATCGCCTCGCTCTGGGAGGCCGCGTGAACTGGCTCTCCGGGTTCCGCGGGCCTCCCAGGGGTTATCTGCAGGTGAGTATTTCCTTACCTCAGCCCGCGGCTCGCCGGTCCGCTGCCTGTGACGTCATGAGCGCGAAAGAACTCTGGTATCCCGGTACCTGAAATTCACGCTGAACACGGGCAGAACATTTTTCGCGCTTTCGCTGTCGTCGTGACATCGCAGGTCTAGCCTCACCCTCCAGGCACCGTGAGTCGTTGCCACGGTGGACGGAGGTGGACGGCATGCTCGCCCGGAGCGGGACGGCCCGGCGTGGCCGCGCCCGCAGGCCGCCGGCGTGGCTGATCGTGCTGGCCGTGGTCATGGTGACGGCCGGGCTGGCGGCCGGCGTGATGGCGGCTTCCGGCCGCACGCCGGCCACTCCGGTCAGCGAGTCGGCGCACGGCGCCCAGGCCACGCCAAGCGCGTCCTCCAGCACGTCCGCTCCGTCCGCCGCGGCCAACATGGACTGCACGCTCATCGTGCCCGCCAGCCCGCTGAGCGCGAGCGGCCTGGCCACCCCCTACCAGCTGACCGGGCCCGACGACCAGGACCCGGCCGCCTCCGGCTGCACGGAATCCAACCCGGACCTGCAGGCGTTCGTCCAGGCCACCATCCTCAACCCGGCCACCGGGCGGCTGTCGGTGTACGAGCCGCTCGTGGTCACGCAGGGATCGGCCCCGGCCGCGGCGCCGGTACGGCCGCGCCTGCCCAGGCACGCCGTGGTCAACGTGATGGTCGGGTTCAACGGCGGCAACCTCCGGCTGGCCGGGGCGGGGCCGCGGACCCTGGCCCGGGCCGACTGCGTGAACGGCCTAGGGGACTCACTGTTCGGCCAGGTCTCCTACTGCAACAGCGCGGCCTTCTACGCCGCGGCGGACCGGGACATCGCCGAGGGCAGGCTGCGGATTCCTGCCAGCGGCACCTCGCCCCTGACCGGGCAGCCGTGCCCCACCACGCGCAGCTTCGACCTGGTGGACCAGGACCCCAGCGACAACGTGACCACCGAGTACCTGCTCACCGCGGACGGCGCGACGGCCCAGGACAACGCGGCCAACCAGGGCATGCTGCCCGGCGCCACCACGATCAGCAACGGCAGCGACAACAGGCTGCTCGACAGCTTCGTGCTGCCCGCGCTCGGCTGCTCGCCGTTCACCGCGCCCGACCTGTCCGACGCGGGCATGCCGGGCACCTCGCAGACGCTGGACGAGCTGTCCGCGGCGGCCAACCAGCGGGCCCCCATCGCGCTCGTGCCGGAGAACGACCCGATGACCCTGCTCGGCGGCCAGCTCAGCGCGGCCAAGACCGACCTGTACCGGACCGGCGTCGGCCAGCCGCTGGTCACGGCCGGCCAGGAGGCGGACACGCCCGCGAACTTCTGCGCCAGCATGCTCAACATCCAGACCGCCTTCATAGCCGCCAGCCAGCAGCGGTTCAGCGTGAACCCCTCGCCGGTCCCGGCCACAGGGACCAGCCTGTTCACGTTCATGGCGGCCCGGCTGAGCGCGTCCTTCACCAACCTGGGGTGCGCGGCCTTCGGCTTGCGTAACACCGTGAAGCTGAGCCTGGATGACCATGCAGTGGCGGTCGCCGCCACCCTCAGCCTGATCCGGCAGGAGCCGGGCGCACCGTCAGGTCCGGGGACGCCCGGCCCGGCTGCGCCCACCCCGCAGCCGGCCCCGTCCCTCCCGTGGGGCCAGGCCCCGGCTCCCGCACCGTCGCAGCCGTGGGCGCCGTGGACCCCGTGGGGCACGGCGGAGCCCGGAGTCCCCGGTTACCTCGGCGGATCCGGGACCTCAGGGTTCTAGGTCCTACCCGATATTCGCCGTGCCGGCGTAGTAGTTGCCGGCCGCCGACGTGCCCAGCGGAGCGGTGGCGGTGTCCGGCGGCAGCGACGACGGGCTGACGAACCGGCTGCCCTGGGGACCGGCTTCCACCGCCTTGCCCAGCGCGCTGCCGCGCAGGTACTGCGGGAAGGTGAGGAACCACTCGGTCCAGCCGTCGTCCCACTTGCCCGCCGCCGTGCTGGCGGTGACGGTGATCGGGTCGCCGGGAACGCTGAGGTTGTAATAGGTCACCGCGTCGCCGGGCGGCAGGTTGACGCAGCCGTGGCTGACGTTCGTGGCCCCCTGGTCGACCACCGACCAGGGGGCGGAGTGGTAGTAGTCGCCGCTGAAGGTGAACCGGACCGCGTAGTAGACCAGCTCGTTGTAATAGCCGGGGCTGCCGGGCGGGCCGCCGCCGATCATCCGCACCGGGTTGTTCTTCTCCACGCTCAGATAGGTGCCGTCGGGGGTGGGCAGGCTGAGCCGGCCGGTGCTGATCGGCCAGTTGTAGGTGCGCGTGCCGTTGATGTAGATCTGGGTGTAATGCGTGGTGGTGCTGGCCACGGCGATGATCGAGTCGCCGATGCTGAACGTCTGGCTCAGGTCGGCGGTGCCGTACACGCCGCTGGCCCCTTCCACCCCGTCCAGGTGGCCGTCGAAGCTGACCGTGGTATCCGCGGGCCAGTAGTCCCGCGGCCGGAAGTCCACTTGCTGGTCGCCGTCCCAGTCCCAGGCGCCGATCACCGGCTTGGACGTGATCAGCTCCAGGGACCGCTCGACCGCCGCGCGGTTGGTGATCGGCTCGCTGAACGTCAGCATGATCGGCATGCCCACGCCGTAGGTCTGGCCGGCCCCCTCGTAGATCTCGGTCTGGAACGTCTGGGACGGCGTCAGGGTGCGGAACGTGCTCGTGGCGGTGATCTTCTGGCCGCTGGCGTCGGTGCCGGCGGCGGTCACCGTGTAGTCCTGCGACGTGTGGAGTGCCCACCTGCTGTGCCAGCGCCAGGTCTTGCCGCCGCGGGTCAGGGTGCCGCTGACCGGGGCGCCCGAGGTGGTGACCGTGACGCTGGTCACCTTGCCCGTGGTCGCGGTGACCGTGATGCCCCGGGCGGGATCGACGTTGCGGCTCGCGTCTGCCGGCGTGATCCTCAGTTCCGTGGCGAGCACCGTGGCGTGCGCCGAGGCCGATGCCCCGGCCTGAGCGGGCGGCTGTGCGTGCCCGCTGCTGCAGGCCGCGACGGACAGGCCGATGGCCGCCGCGGCCCCGATGGCGGCATACCGCCGCGCGCGCCCGGGCGGCCTGCGGTCTGTGCCCCGCACGGTAATCCTCCCTGAACGCCGTGGTCAGAACGGGACGGGGCCGCTCGCGATGCCCCTCGCGCGTGCCCGGTACGCATATTACGTGGTGCTTACCGGGCCGGGAGGCGATAGCGCAAAGCACCTCTCCCCGGTACGGACGCCCGGGCCGCCGGCGCGGTCAGCGCGCCCCGGCGCCGCCGGACCGGGTGCGCCGGGGGCGGGACCTGACCACCGCCCATCCCAGCGCCAGCACGGTCAGCACCACAAGAACGTACTCCGGCCAGGCGCCCACCCGGTCGGCCAGCGTCCGGTAGCTGACCAGCGGGACCCGCGCCTCCAGGATCGCCTGGCGCCAGACGCCGCTGTGGGTGATCACCGCGCCGTCCGGCGCGATGATCGTGCTCTCCCCGGTGGTCGAGGCGTACACTACCGCGCGGTCGCTCTCGATGGCCCGGATCCTGGCCATCGCGGTCTGCTGCTCGGTCTCGCCCAGCTGCCCGTCGATCTCGAAGTCCGCGTCGTTGGACTGCACGGCGAGCAGGTTC
>JASHYW010000525.1 GCA_030042885.1 Streptosporangiaceae bacterium
ATCCCGCTCGATCTCCCGCAGCCTCGCATTCGCGATCTTCGTGGGCACCACCAGCCTGCACGGCCACCTCGCGGCCGCGTTCGCCACCGGCCTGCACGCCGCCTTCTACACCCTCATGGCCTTCATGATCCTCGCCGCCGTCCTGTCCGCGGCACGCGGACGGCCGGTACCCGCGCCCGTAGCCAATAGGTAAGCCCGCGGCACATCGCAGCTACGCGCCCCGTGGCCTGCCTTTATCCGGCCGAGCTGCATACCGACGGGGCCTTTCCGCCGTTCTCCAGGGCCAGCAGCGCGCAGAAGCTGGCATCGCCGACCTTCCAGGTCCCGTTCTGGTACACGGCCACACCGGACTGATTGGTCAGCGCGGGCGTGGTTCCCAGCAGGACGTTGTAGGTCACCTTCGCCTGCGTCGGCGAGGTCACGGTCACCTTGGTGACCTTCGCCGAGGCTGATTTGGCCATGGCCGAGCTGACCTGGGCTTGGATGACGGCGGCGTAGGTCTGCCCGTTCTGCAGCAGCGTGATCTTGGTCGCGGCGGAGGTCTTGCCGCTGAAGAACGCCTCCCAGTTCGCCGTGATCACGGCCGTGGCGCTGGGCGCGGGATGGGTGGATGGAGGCGCGCTTACCGTGCTGGAAGTGGCGCAGGCGGCAAGCGCGGCGATGAGGGCCAGGCCGAGCGCCGGAGCAACAATGATCCGGCGGGCCAGCAGATGGGATCGCATGACGCGCCTCCTTAGTCTCGGTCAGATGTTGCTGAGGGCGGTCTTTCCGAGGCTGTACTCAGCGTCCGCAGGGCGTGCTCGTGAGCATCGGGCTCGCCAACCGGGGCCTCCGGCCGGGCACCGCGCCTAGCGCGTCCCGGCTGCTTGCCAGTCCCATTCCGGTCGTCAGCTACTCACCAGCGCCATCCGCGGGCTGTTCCGCTATCTTCACCTTGACTCGCGGAACCAGCGGGCACTGCGGTCCTACGTCCCGTTTGGGCAGGCCGTTCTGCCCTAGACGACATCCGCAAACCCGGCCGGGCTCGCTGCCGCACCCGCCGGTACCGGACAGCGCAGGGAGACGGTTCGGGTGATGGTATGGCGCTGCGGCTAGCGGCGGTGCGGGCGAGTGCCGTCCGGGCGGCCGCGCCGCCGCCGCAGCCGCTCGGCCAGCCATGACGCCGCGGCGAACACCGGGGCAGCGAGTCCTATCAGCAACGCGTTGCCAGTAACCGCGCCCTCCAGGAACCCGGGCCCGACCCGCGCGACCGCATAGTAATAGGCCACCACGACGGCCATCAGCAGCAGGTACCCGCCGACGACGGTGCCGATCACCTGCCGGGCCAGCGCGGCCCAGCCGCTGCGCCGCCGGGAGCCTGCCGGGCTGGGCCCGGGCGGCTGCCCGGGCCCAGCCTGCGTGGCTCGTGGCCGGTACAGGCGGCGCAGGCCGAGGGCAAGCGCCGACATGAGGATCAGGTAGCCGGCGGCCATCGGTACCAGCGCCTGACGCTCCGCCGAGGCGGCGAGCACGGTCAGCGACCCCATCGGCACCGGCACGTTCTCCGTCTCAGGCCCGGAGCAAGAAGTGCCAGCCGCGGATAAAGAAGTGCCAGCCAGCCCACAGCCACAGCGCGAACAGCGCCCACCGCCCGACCGGATAGCGCATTATCACGCGGAAGACGTCGCTGAGGGTGGGAACGCCGCTCACCCCCGCCAGGGCCAGGCCCTCCCAGGCGAACAGGGCTCCGAAGAGAACCGCCCAGGCGAGATAGCCGATAAGCGGATGCCGTGCCATGCTGACCTCCCGGCTGCCGTATGACCGCGCGCTGGCACATCTCCGTGCCCGGGGGCTGACCGAGCGCCGGGACAATGCGGTTCCGTGCCGCGCCGGACGTTACGCTCATTCTGCCGTGTCCACCGCCCTGGCCGGGCACCGGTGGCTGCCGGCCGGGATTCCCGCAGGCTGGTCTGGTGTCGCTGCCCGCAGTTGATAGACGCCGGGGCGATCCGCGGCTAGCCGGCCGGGAGCTCAGCGGTGCGAGGCGTCGGAATCGGCCGGGTCGAGGTGCTCCGACGGCGGCCGGTAACCCGGGTCCGTGGGCCGTTCGAGGTCCTGCCACGGCGCCCCGCAGCCGCGATCGCTGGGCCGCCTGTCCTCCCGCGGCTTGTGCTCCCAGGGCGGGCCGTAGCTGCCGGACACTCCGGCCAGCGCCGCACCCGAGGGGCTCGTCTCGGTGGCGTCCACGATCCCGGACACCGCTGCCTCCCCGGCGGCTACCGCGGTGCCGGGGGCGTGGGCCAGGAAGACCCACTTCTTGTACGAGAAGTACCGGAATATGGTGCCGAGCCCGGTTCCCACCACGCTGGCCGCGTTGTACGCCAGGGCCGACTTGTAGTCCAGCCCGTACGTCGTGACCGCGATCACGACCTCAGCGATGGCCAGGCCGGCCAGGTTCAGCACCGCGAACAGGATCCCCTCGCGGAGCAGCGCCTGGTTGACCCGGTGCCGGAAGGTCCAGAACCTGCTGCCCAGGTAGGTGACGATGGTGGCCGCGGTGATGGACAGCGCCTTGGAGACCATGGGCCCGATGCCCATGTGGACGTGCAGGTAGGCCGCGCCGCCGAGGTCGATGATCGTCCCGATCAGCCCGACCACGCCGAACTTGGCCAGCTCGGGGATCAGGTCGGCGAAGCGCCGGTGAAGGCTTGCCATCCTGGGCATGCGCGACGGTCCTCCTCGCGACGGCGTCAGTTGTGGCCTGCGCGCAGACCCCGGCAGGCGTCAAAACACAACCCGCACATGCTACCGGCCCGCGCTGAGTGCCGCCGCACCCTTTCCCAAGAGCACACTCCGAATCGCGCCGGTCCCGGAGGGACCCGTGCTGACCCGCGCTGGTCAGCCGGCCAGCGTGTTCTCCCGTCCGGTCTTGGCCAGGGTGTGCCAGATGAGGTACACCGCGGCCGTGAGAACGAAGCCCACCTCGAAGGTCAGGTCGCCGACGCCCGGGTAGTGCGCGGGCACGACCCCGACGTACTCGGTCTGGTTGGAGAACAGCCAGATCGAGATGCCCATGCCGACCAGCATCGCGACCGGCCCGGCCCAGTTCGTCCGCTTGGTGGCGAACAGCAGGGCCTCGTCCGGATGGCGGCGCAGCAGCAGGTCGCAGAAGTAGACGGCCAGCCACGGAGCGATCCAGTACGCGATGATGAGCAGGAAGTTCTCGTACTTGGTGCCCGCGTTGTGCAGTCCGCTCCAGGCCAGGAAGAACCCGATCGCGCCGAACCCGAGCGCCACGATCGCCCGGCGCAGCGCCAGCGGCAGCCTGACGCCGGCCGCGATGAACGACAGCGCTCCGGAGTAGATGTTGAGCACGTTGGCCGCGACCGCGCCGAGCGCGATGCACAGCAGAGTGAGGTCGGCCAGCGGCTTGGCCAGCAGCCCGGTGAAGGCACCGGTCGGGTTGCTGCCCAGCGCGTTGCTCGCGCTGACCACGGTGGCGGCCGCCGCCCCGACGATCTCGAGCAGCGCGCAGGACAGGAACAGCCCGAGCCCGGACCACCAGGCGATGGCGGCCTTGTTGACCGACGGCTTGAAGTACCGGGTGTAGTCGGACGCGTACGGGTTCCACCCCACCGCGTAGCCGAACGAGGCGCCGAACGCCAGCAGGAACCCGCCCGGAATGGTGCTGTGGGCGGCGCCGGGGTGGGCCTTGCTCAGAATGACCCCCGACGCGATCAGGAACACCACGGCGAGCACCGGGAACGCGTAGCGCTCGAACACGTGCACCAGGTTGTACCCGAAGAACGCCACGACCACCTGCAGGACCACGATGATGAGCAGGCAGAGCACCTGCGGCCAGTGGGTCAGGACGTTCAGCGCGAACGCGCCGCTGATGCTGTTCACCGCGAACCAGCCGATGCCGGCGGTGACCGACATCAGCCCGGCGGGCAGCGCATTGCCCCAGTAACCGAACCCCAGCCGGCTCAGCACCATCTGCGGCACCCCGTACACCGGCCCGCGCATGGACAGGATCCCCTGGAAGAGGCCGCCGATCCCGCTGCCCAGGATCATGGCCAGCGCCGCGGTCCAGAAGCCGAGGCCGAACCCCGCGACCGCGAGCACGCCGACGAAGATCGTGGCGAATTCCATGTTCGGCGAGGTCCAGGTCCAGAACAGCTGGAGCGGCCGGCCGTGCCGCTCGTTCAGCGGGATGAACTCCGCGCCGCCCGGCTCGACGGCGATGACCTGGGTACCGTAGTTTCCTTCGCGGACCAGAACGCCCGCTTCCGCACTGCTGCTCTGTGTAACGTCCTGTGCCATCTGCGCGTCCCTCCGGTGACCGTGATCATGGGGGCCTCCTAATCATCTAAATGTGCGGGAAAGACGCCGCCGCTTCAAGAGACAAAAAACCTTGATACCGAACGGACATCCTGCTCCGCCCTGGCCAGCTGCGTGCTCGCCCGTCCCGTAGGCTACGGAGCGTGACCGATACCGCGGATGTGCCCGTCCCGCGCCTGGCCGGACCCGCTAACCCCGTGAAACCCCCGGACCCGGCGCGGCCCGCGAGACCCGGCCGGCCGGTGGTCGGCATGGTGGGCGGCGGCCAGCTGGCGCGGATGACCGCCCAGGCCGCCATCGGCCTGGGCGTCGGCTTCCGCGTCCTGGCCGAGTCGGCCGCCGACAGCGCCGCCCGGGTGACCGCCGGGACCCGGCTGGGGGACTACCGCTCGCTCGCCGACCTGCGCGCCTTCGCGGACGGCTGCGACGTGGTCACCTTCGACCACGAGCACGTGCCGGGCGAGCACCTGGCCGCGCTCGAGCAGGCGGGCGTCCAGATCAGGCCGGCCGCCGCGGCGCTGCGCTTCACCCAGGACAAGCTGGTCATGCGGGAACGGCTGGCCGGCCTGCGGATCGCCTGCCCGCGGTTCGCGCCGGTGAGTACGCTGGCCGACGTCACCGGGTTCGCGGGCGGGGCCTGGCCGGTGGTGCTCAAGGCGGTCAGCGGCGGCTACGACGGCAAGGGCGTGTGGGTGTGCGGTTCGCCGGCCGAGGCCCGGGCCGTGCTCGGGCACGGCATCGGGCTGATCGCGGAGGAGTACGTCGGGTTCGAGCGTGAGCTGGCGGTGCTGGCGGCCCGCTCGCCGCACGGGCAGGGCGCGGTATACCCGGTGGTGGAGACGGTCCAGCGCGACGGCATCTGCCGCGAGGTGATCGCGCCCGCGCCGGGCCTGGCGCCCGGCCGGGCGGCCCAGGCCCAGGAGCTCGCGCTGCGGATCGCGGCCGAGCTCGGCGTGACCGGGCTGCTCGCGGTGGAGATGTTCGAGACCTCGAGCGGCCTGCTGGTCAACGAGCTCGCCATGCGCCCGCATAACTGCGGCCACTGGACGATCGAAGGTGCGCGCACCTCTCAGTTCGAGCAGCACCTGCGGGCCGTCCTCGACCTGCCGCTCGGATCGCCGGCGCTGGCCTCCCCGGTGGCGGTGATGGCCAACGTGCTCGGCGGTGACGACGCGGACGTCTATGACCGCTACGTCCACGTAATGGCCCAGGACCCTGCCGTCAAGGTGCACATGTACGGAAAGCCGGTGCGCCCCGGCCGGAAGATCGGCCACGTCACGGTGACCGGCGACCGGGCTCATCGGGACGTCGGCGAGCTCGTTGACCGGGCCCGCCGGGCCGCCAGCTACCTTCGCTGGGGCAAGGAGGACGGACAGTGAGCGAGCCAAACGGACGTGATGCCTCCTGGAGCGCCCCCGCGAGCCAAAGGGGCGCGGTGCCGCCTGGACCGAGGAGCGAAGGCGACGAGGGCCCGCCGCCGCAGGCGGCCAGGTCAGCAAGGCGGCACCTTAGAAGCGCCCCGGAGGCGAGCGGGAGTACAGAGCGAGCGGGAGATGCTGCATGAGTGATGTTGCCGCGCTGGTAGGGATCGTCATGGGCAGCGATTCGGACTGGCCGGTGATGCAGGCCGCGGCCGAGGCGCTGGAGGAGTTCGGTGTCGCCTACGAGGCGGACGTGGTGTCCGCGCACCGGATGCCGCGGGACATGATCGAGAACGGATCCTCGGCCGAACGCCGTGGCCTGCGGGTGATCATCGCGGGCGCGGGCGGCGCCGCGCACCTGCCCGGCATGCTCGCGTCGGTCACCCCGCTGCCCGTCATCGGCGTGCCCGTCCCGCTCGCCAACCTGGGCGGACTCGACTCGCTGCTGTCGATCGTCCAGATGCCGGCCGGAATCCCAGTCGCGACCGTGGCGGTGGGCGGGGCGCGCAACGCCGGCCTGCTCGCGGTCCGCATCCTGGCCGCCGGCGAGGGCCCGGACGCCGGGGCGCTGCGGGCCAGGCTCGTCACGTTCGCCGAGCGCCTGGCCGACCAGGCCCGCGCCAAGGGCGCCGCCCTCCGCGATCTCCGTCAACCGGAGTTACCCGGCTTAGAGTCCGCCAGATCCGGGCATGCTCCCTCGCAGCCCTTGGACGAGGGGTCGGTCTGGCGAGCCTGGGAGGTGGGCGTGAGCATCGGCGCGACCCTGGCCGCGGCCCGCCGCCATGCCGGGCTCACCGTTGCTGATGTCAGCGAGCGCACCCGGGTCAGGGAGTCCATCATCGAGGGCATCGAGCACGATGACTACGCGGCCTGCGGCGGAGACTTCTACGCACGGGGGCACATCCGCGCCATCGCCGACGCGGTGGGGGCCAATCCCGCGCCGCTGATCGAGGAGTTCGACGAAAGGTGGCAGTCCTCGCCGGAACTCACCGCGGCGGAGGTGTTCCGGCCCAGCATGCCGCTGCGGAAGCGCGAGCGGCACCGGATGCGGTGGCTGGGATTCCTGGCCCTGCTGGTCCTGGCCGTCCTCGGCTTCGCGATCTACAAGTTCGCCTCAGGCGCGGGCCACGCCCCCACGGCCGCCGCCTCCAGCCCGGGCCCGGCCGCGGGTGGCGCGCCCGCGGCGGCATCGGCCAGCGCCGCCAGCATCCAGGCCAGCACCGCGCAGGCCAGCCCGACGGCTGCCTCCCCGGCACCTCCGGCGCCACCGCGGGCTCTGATCCCGGCCAGCGTGGCGGCGTTCGGACCGGACGGTACCGCCGACGGCGACAATCCGCAGCAGGTGGCCGGGGCGACCGGCGGCAGCTCGGCCTCGGCCTGGTCCAGCGACTGGTACAGCACGGCGGACTTCGGGAACCTGCAGGCGGGCACCGGACTCCTGCTGGACATGGGCCGGCCGGTCACGATCACCTCGCTGCGGCTGTCCCTCGGAAACATCCCGGGCACCGACTTCCAGGTACGTGCCGGTGACACGCCCGTGCTGGCTGACCTGCGCCAGGTGGCGAGTTCCTCCGGTGCGGCTGGCCAGGTACACGTGTCCCTTTCCGCACCGGCGCACGCCCGCTACCTGCTGATCTGGTTCACCAAGCTGCCGCCCGACCCGTCCGGCACCTACCAGGTCAGCGTCTACAAGATCGGGGTGCAGGGTCGGCCCTGAGATGGGGAAGCAGGGCCGTAAGGCCCTAAACGGGCTGCGGCTGGCCGGATCTACGATCGTGCCATGAGCCTTGATTTTCCGCCGTTCGCCCTGTCCGAGGAGCACGAGGCGCTCCGCGAGTCGGTCCGCGCCCTGGCCGATGACAAGATCGCCCCGCGGGCCGCCGAGATCGACCGGACCGGCGAGTTCCCCTGGGATGTGTACGAGGCCCTGGTCAAGGCCGACCTGCAGGCCGT
>JASHYW010000526.1 GCA_030042885.1 Streptosporangiaceae bacterium
GGGATGCCGGACGTGGTCCGTGACATGCACACCGCATCCGGGCTCCTGGCCGAGCTGCCGAGCGGGATCCCGGTCGCCGAGGCGGCCGAGCGCGTGCTCAGCTACGTGCGCGGTCACGTCACCGAGCCCAGGAAGGTGCCGCTGTGCGGTAACTCCATCGCCACTGACCGCTGGTTCATCGCCCGTGACATGCCAGAACTCGACGCCTACCTGCACTACCGGATGATCGACGTGTCCAGCATCAAGGAGCTCGTGCGGCGCTGGTTCCCGCGCGCGTACTTCGCCTCCCCCGCCAAGCACGGCGGGCACCGGGCGCTGTCCGACATCAAGGAGAGCATCCAGGAACTCCGATATTACCGGGAGACGGTGTTCGTGCCGCCGCCGGGGCCGGATTCGGCGACCGCGCGCGAGATCGCCGCACGCTACACGCAGCCGGACCCGGAGGGCGCTGCCGGCGGCGCGGACGACTGACGCGTGGGAGCGCCGGGGCGGCTATACTTCTGCTGGGCCGCGCGATGTCCCTCGGGGCAGCGCGCGTTCTTCTGTCGCCCGGCCGCACCCGGCCCGGCGGCGATGGTGGGCGTAGCTCAGTTGGTTAGAGCACCAGGTTGTGGTCCTGGGTGTCGAGGGTTCGAATCCCTTCGCTCACCCCATCGTGTATAGCCGGTGACCTGCGGGTTTGGCAGGAACCCGAAGTTTTCGCTAACCCTGTGGTTAGCATTTTGGTTAGCGGATCTGTGTGACGTCGATCACATGGAGTCTCGTGGCGTCCGGCGCCGTACCGCGTTGTGCAGTGTCCAGGCCGTTTACCCAGGCGCCTTACCGGCAGTTGACGCGGACTCCACCAACCAGGCCAGGCTTGGCGGCAAGCCAGAAGGGGCCAGCGCGTCGTGTTCGTGCCCTGAACCGGGCCGAACGGGACGCCAAGTGTGACGCGAGGCCCCGCAAGAGCAGCAGCTCCAGCTGGCGTGCCACTCGGCCGAACGCAGCTCGTGCACGTCGTCAATCACCAGCCACACCCGGTCCTGCAGCCCGCCCAGATCGGCCAGCAGCCGCTCCACGGCCCCGGCTGCGGCTGGAGGGGGAGCTGACCGAGATCCGCGCGGCCGATCTGCGCTTTACCCCGGACGAGGCGAAGGCGTTGTTCGAGGCGGCCGGATACCGCTGTCCGATTCAGCCCTGGAACTGCTGTATGACCGCACGGAGGGCTGGGCGGCGGGGCTGCGGCTGGCCGCGCTGTCGCTGGCCGGGCGCCGCCATCTACACCACACCCTGACCGCGGCGGAAGCCGCCTTCGGTGCTGATGACCTGGCCGGTGATCCAGGCGGCCTCGTCGGTGGCCAGCCAGGCGATCAGGCGAGCAGGCTCGTCGGGGACGCCCCAGCGCCGCTGCGGAAAACGGCGGCGGACGGCTTCGTAGGCCTCGGGCGGCGCGTAGCCGGTGTCGACCGGGCCGGGGTTGACCGCGTTGAGAGTGATGGCCTGGCCGGCCAGCTGATCGGCCAGGGTCCGGGTGATCGAGGCGAGCGCGCCCTTGCTGGCGGCGTAGGCGACCTCGCCGGTCATCGGGCCCAGGTCCTGCCCGGAGGTCATGAAGATGACCCGGCCGCCGGGCCGGCCGTCATGCTGGGCGGCGAAGGCCTGGGCCAGCAGGATCGAGGACCGGGTGTTGACGGCCCAGTGCGCGTCGAGCAGGCCCGCGTCCAGCGTGCCGAGCGGGCCGTCGCCGCCGCTACGGGCGTGGTTGCAGACCAGGATGTCCAGGTGACCGCAGGCGCCCGCGGCGGCGCTGATGAGCCGGGCGGGCGCGTCGGGCAGGGCCAGGTCGAGTTCGGTGTCGTGAACGCTGGCGCCGGCGTCGGCCAGCGCACCGCGCACGCCGCTGATCACCGCCTGGGGACCGCCGGGATCGTCCCCCCACGGCTGGTCCCGGTCGTGCGGGCGGTAGTGGTGCAGGAACAGGGTGGCTCCCAGCGCGGCCAGGCGCCGGGCCACGGCGTAGCCGATGCCCGCACGGCGGCTGACGCCGGTCACTACGGCGGCCCGGCCGCGCAGCGGGAGCGGGTCTCGCCGCAACTGGTCCAGGGTCGGCTCAGCTGGAGTCATCACGCGCCGATCGTCGTGACCAGATTGGCCCCGGATAGGTATTGACGAAGCAGCACCGTTTTGCTGCTGGGCTCGACGGCGTGCCTGCGGACGAACGTCCCGCCTCTGCCGATCCGGCCCCCGGCGTCCGCCATGGGTCCCTCCTGGTCCTGGGGTTGTGTTGAGTGAAGACTGGCAGAACGGCTGGTGTCGCGACGATCCGCGTCAGCGGGCTGACCCGCGATTTACCCCGGCCCGGGCGCCGGCGTATCGCCCTACGAGCTTACGCAGGCCGGGTCCGGGCATGCGCCCGGCCAGCCTGGGTATGGATACCACGGCACCGATGTCGGTGTATGTGTACATTCGCATGCACCTACTGAGAGTGACGGCTTACCTGCCGTGTTCGGTACGTTCGCTGCGATAACGGCTTAACTGCCCGCAGCCGGAGGTCACATGGACGATCGTGAGGATCCTGGACCTGGCGGGGGTGAGGGCTTCGCGCTGAACGGCGCCAGGGCAGGCGTCCGGACGGCAGGCGACAGCTCAGACGGAGACAGGGCTGGCGGCGCCGGGGAGTCTCGTGGGCTGTCCGCGCGAGAGGCTGAGGTGATGTCCCTCATCGCGGACGGGCAGACCAACGGGCAGATCGCCGCCCGGCTGTTCCTGGCGGAGAAGACCGTGAAGAACCACGTCAGACGCATCTATTCCAAGCTCGGGGTCGGATCCCGGCCCGCCGCCATCGCCTACTGGCGCGAGGCGCACTAGCGCCCGCGGGCCCCGCGCGCTGGCGCCCGGACGGATGGAGATCATCTCCAGCTGGCGTTCA
>JASHYW010000527.1 GCA_030042885.1 Streptosporangiaceae bacterium
CCTCATCTTCGTCCGGCTCTTTCCCATCGTCTTGATAGGAAATCAGATCGACTCTGCGCGGCCCATAACCGCGCCGCATGGACCGTCCGCCGTGCGCAGAGCAGTTCTGGCTCGTGCTTCGCAGACGCCGTGCCTCATCCTGGCATGCGCCCGCGATAGAGATCTCGCCGGAACTTCTGGAAGAGCGCTGAATCCGGAGCGACGCGTTCGTCCGACAGGTGAGAGGCTGCCGGGGCAGGCCGCGGAGGCAAGAGGAGCCTTGAGATGACGCGATACCTGATTTCGTTCCCCGGCGACGCGATGCACCACATCCCCGAGGAGGAGATGCCGGAGGTGGACAGGGCCGCACACGCGGTCATCGACGAAGCCAAAGATGCCGGCGTGTACGTCTTCGCCGGCGGGCTGGACGAGGACGTGGAGCCCGTCATGGTGGCCGCTGACGGGACGGTCACCGTCGGCACCTACCCGCAGACCAAGGAGCTGCGGGGAGGCGTCACCATCGTCGACGTGCCCACACGGGAGGCTGCCCTCGAGTGGGCCGCAAAGATCGCGGCCGCCTGCCGCTGTGCGCAAGAGGTCCGCGAGTTCATGTTCGACCCGCTCGCCTGATCGAAGCGCCCCAGGGCTAACAAGACCCTGCTCGGCCGGCTCCACACCTCACAGCCCGTTCATCATGCAGATCCGGATGACATCGCGCACAGATCGACCTGATCGGGCGCCCCCGGCCGGTGATCACCGAAGAGCCGTCACGCACACCGGGCGGGACTGCGTGCGTTCTCCCGCGTCACTCCACGTGATGCTGGAATAGTGGCGTGGACGTTCTGAGCAGCCGGATCCTGCTGCGGCCTAGCGACTTGGACCGGAGCCGCCGTTTCTACCGCGACGTGCTGGGTCTGGCCGTCTACCGGGAGTTCGGCCCGCCCGGCAATCCCGGGATGGTCTTCTTCCTCGGCCCTGGATTGCTCGAGGTTTCCGGGCACGCGGCCGACCCGCCCGGGCGCTCGGTGATGATCTGGATCCAGGTACGGGATGTCCGCGCCGAGCACGCCCGGCTGGCCGCGGCCGGCGTCCCGATCATCCGGGAGCCCGCGACGGAGTCCTGGGGACTCATCGAGATGTGGATCGAGGACCCCGACGGCATCCGGATCGTCCTGGTCGAGGTTCCCGCCGATCACCCCCTCCGCCGTGACCCGCGATCGGCTTCGCCACCGGGGTGACGAAGCCCCATGCGCCATTATCGGACTGAAATGAGAAGCTGAGCATGGTCAGCGCTGTGCCCGATGTGCCGGGCCTGCCTGCCTGACCGGGGAGCGTGAGTTATAAGTGACCCGGCCGTCCGCGAAATGAGCCCGGGGCGATCCGGCTCGTCGCTGCGGACCGGTCAGGCGGCGGCGCGGTTATCATCGGGGTAGAGGCAGTAGCGCCTGCCCGCCTCCGAGCCGCGGCCGCCCACGCCGGCTGTGACGTTACGAGGACAAGGGTCACCGACTCGCGTCATTCTCGAGCATGGTCATGACGATCTAACCGGCCCGGGAGGCGTGGGTTTCTGGCGCCGTAGACGGATGACGCCATGACCGATGATCGTTCGGCGAAGAAGGCCGCCCGCGCCCGGATGGCCGCGACCGGCGAGCCGTACAGCACCGCCCGGCGGGCCGTGCGGGCCGGGCCGGACCGCCCGGTCCCGCTAGCCCGGCCGCCCGCCATCGACCCGCGTGAGCATGCCGTGCATTCCCGCCACTGGGGCGCGCTGGGCTGCTACCTGGTCCGCTACAAGGGCCGGTACAGCGCGTGGATCACCAGCGCCGACCCCGGTGACCCGAGCCAGGCCTACGGGATGCCCAGCGAGGCGGCCGGCCGCGCCTTCACAGACGGCTGGCAGGCCACCAACTTGCTGCACACCCCGTGGGACGAGCGGATCGCCACCATCTTCCTGCTCAGCCCGGACACCCGCAACGGCATCCTCTACCAAGCCGCGGTGGTGCACGTCGAGGACAGCGGAATCTGGCTGGCCTGCTTCGATGACACCGCCAACGACGGGTGCACGCGCACGCTCGGCCACTTCGAGAATATGAGCGAAGCCCTCGAACAGTTCGCCGCCCTCGCGGAGCAGGCTGCCGGCCGCCTCGCCAGCGGGCAGGCCATCGGCAAGGCAGACCTGTTCGCCGGGGTCCTGCGCTACCGGGCGGCAACGGTACGGGCCGACGCCGCGCGGGCCGCTCTCGGTGATGCCATCCGCCGCCACCGGCCCCGAGCCGACGGCGGCGACGGCCTGCACCCGCTCTGGCACGAGGCCGGCCTGCCCCAGGAGTCCCTGGGCCGCGTGCTGGCCGGCCAGGACTGGGCCTGGCCGACCCAGCCCGTCGTCCGGCCCCCCGGCGCGCGGCTCCCGGACACCCCTGCCACCACGCTCGCCACCCGCACCGTCGACGGCCACCGCTTCGACCTGGTCAGCTACCTGGACACGGCCGGCGCCCGGTGCATCGCGATCGACCGGGACGGCCGCCGGGACGCCTCGGCGTGCGACATCCAGGTCGATGAGCAGCACCTGGCCAACGCCGCGATGACGATGGCCACCCGGGGACACGGCACGGCCGCCATCTACGGCCGCGTCCACGCCAGCGTCACCGAGCTGTACGCGGTCATGAAGAACGGCGAACGGGTGGACTGGCCCATCTACGACGACCCGCGGAACGCCGAACGCTACTTCGCCGTCATCGCCGACTCCCAGGCCCTGGCCGACATCGTCGCGGCCGCGCCCACCCGCAGTTGGTCATTGAAGCCATTGTTCGGCATGTGGTTCAGCAAGCCGCCCGGCCCTGGCCCCAAGAGGTCCCGGGCACGCGACCGCTGATACCGAAAGCTGACCCTGGGCGGCCAGCCGGACGGAGGGAATACGACACAACCAAATCCGCACCTGCGCCAGGCGATCCTGTGCCGCTCGAATACTCGATTGCCTGGCGACCTGCGCCATCGCCAGCGGGCTTGACGCGGTGCTGGTTGGCTGGCGGGGTGCTGATCAGGATCGTCTACCTGGTGGTTCGCCAGATATTCAGCCTGGCTGTCCTGGCGCTCTGCGGGGACACGGTGAAGGATGCTGAGCTGCTGGTACTCCGGCACGAGAACGCGGTGCTGCGCCGCCACGCCGGCCGGGTGCGTTACGACCCGGCCGACCGGGTGTGGTTCGCCGCGCTGGCCCGGCTCGTACCCCGCAACCGCTGGACCGACGTCTTCCCCGTGACGCCAGCGACGCTGCTTGCCTGGCACCGCAAGCTGGCCGCGGGCAAGTACGACACGAGCAACCGGCGCAAGCCCGGGCGGCCGCCGACGGTCCCCAGCATCGCCCACCTTGTTGTCCGGCTGGCGAAGGAGAATCCGTTGTGGGGATACCGCCGGATCCACGGCGAAGTGACGAAACTCGGCGTGACGGTCGCGCCGTCCACCGTCTGGGAGATCCTGCGTGCCGCGGGCATCGACCCGGCTCCCCGTCGCGCAGGCCCGACCGCCGGGTAGCCCCGGTGCATTGCTGCACCGGGGCCCCCTCAGGACCGCGCATGCCACTCATCACGGCACGCGGCCCAAGCAAGCCGCTTGGGCGGTTCAGGTCGTCTGCTGCAACACGGTGTTTCCCGCCAGCCGGGACGGATGTTTTGTCCGGTGGCAGGTGGCGTGTACGAGGTGTGTCCGGTTGCCGC
>JASHYW010000060.1 GCA_030042885.1 Streptosporangiaceae bacterium
CGAGCTCAGCTCTTGTCCGCCAGCCCCAGCCGGGCGACGCTGACATCTTCCCGGCCATGGCCGGCGTCGACGATGGAGCGCCACTGCCGGGACAGCGCGGCCAGCAGCGGCAGCGTGGCGCCGGGCGCGGCGCCTATCGCCAGGTCCACGTCCTTGAGCGCCCACTGGAGCGGGAACTCGGGGGCGTAGTCTCCGCGCTCCATCTTGTGCAGCTTGGCATCGGCGATGGGCGCGTCCAGCGGGCCACCTTCGATCGCCTCGGCCAGCATCGCGGTGTCGATCTCCAGTTGGGTGGCGAGTTCCAGCGCCTCGGCGACGCCCTCGATGAGCACAGACATGTAGGCGTTGACGACTAGCTTCATTTTGCTGCCCTGGCCGGCCTCGCCCAGCCACAGGGTCTTTCGCCCGATCGCCGAGAACACCGGGTCTGTTATCGCCTCCGCCGCTGACGGACCGGAGGCGAGGATGAGCAACTGCCCCTTCTCGGCAGGTCCCTTGCTTCCCGACACCGGCGCGTCCACGAACATCACCTCGGGCCGGAGCCGGCCGAGCCGGCTCGCGATCCCGACGGTGGCCTCCACGCCGATGGTGCCCATCTGCGCCCACGCTGCTCCTTCCGCGAATGCCCCGGCCACACCGCCGTCGAAGATCACTTCGTGCACAACATCCGGGGTGGGCAGCATGGTGATGACGACGCGAGCATCGCGCGCTGCTCCGGGGGCCGACGCGGCGACCTGGGCTCCAGCGTCGGCCAGCTGCCTGGTCGCCGAGGCGGACCTGTCCCATACCGTTGTCGGCAGCCCCGCCGCCAGCAGGTTGCGGGCCATCGCCGAACCCATGATGCCGGTTCCCAGCACCGCCACCCGGGTCATCTCGCGACCACCATCTGTCACGCTCATCAGCGCAACTCCTCTCGTTGGCTTCGCCCGTGATCCTCATCGTCACATGTGTCCGGTCTTCGCGCGCGGGTACGGCGGAGTGAGCCCGGCGTCCAGCAGCCTCACCTCTCCGCCCGCCCGTCGAGCTGTGGGCGCGAGACCCCCCGGGGTTCGCAGCTGGTACCGCGCCGCGCGGATTCGGTTTCCGGGTGCGCCGACAGCGTGATCGCCGAAGATGCGGGCCGCGCCTGACAGGCCGGACCTCAGGCGGTCCGGCCGTCCAGCCGGCGCCCGAGCACGACGACATCGGCGTCGGCGTAGCCCAGGTGCTCGTAGAAGCCCACCGCGGCTGTGTTCGCCGCGCGGACCATGAGCTGGATCTTCGGGACTCCCGGTGACTGCACCCAGGCCTCACAGGCTTCCATCATCCGCCGGCCCAGCCCGCGGCCCCGCGCCGCGGGGCCGACGGCCAGGTAGTAAACCCAGCCCCGGTGCCCGTTGTGGCCGACCATGGCGGTAGCCAGCAGGCCGCCGCCGTCCGGGACGGCGGCGAGCACCGCGGACGCGCTGCCCGACGACGCCCGCCGCAGATCGGCTTCGGGATCGTTCCACGGGCGCGTCAGGCCGCTGTCATGCCACAGCCTGATGGCCGCGCCGTACAGGGCCTCGGGTAGCGGCTCGATCCTCACCGCTGCAGCGTACTCGGCCAGGCGCGCGCTCAGGGAAGCTCATTCCCTGGCCAGCATGGCGGCGGCCGCGCGTTCGAGGTCGAGGTAGGGTTCGCCGCTGACGTCGACGGCGACCCGCTTGATGGTACCGCCGGTGAACCGCCAGGGTCGTTCGCCCAGGTAGTCATCGGTGACGGCGGCGCCGCTGTCACGGCCGACGCACAGGCCCTCGCCGGCCAGCTCGAAGTTGCCGGGCTGGGTCTTGATACGGCCCTCGCCGACCTTGCGGTCCCCGTGGTAGAGGGACAGGATGCCGGTGGCGACCCCGGGCGGATCCTCGCCGTCCTTGTCGAAGGACGCGGACAGGATCAGGTTCTGCCCGGTGGGCAGGTCCTCGGTCGCCGTCACCTTCTGCTCGGCCATGCCGACGAAGTTGTAGACGTAGCGCAGCCGGTTGTCCTTGACGTACAGCGCATGCCCGCCGAACCAGGACCCGTGGGCGAAGATCACGCCCTGGGCGCCAGGGGCCGGGATGTCCACCTGAGCGCCGATGACGTAGGAGCGGTTGCGGATGTTCACCGCCTGGACCTCGGGGACGTCGGCCACGTCGGGATAGTAGATGTAGCGGTCGCGCGGGCTGGCCAGCTGCGGCCGGGGCGTCAGCAGGATCTCCAGCGGGGACCGGTCATCGAGCGGGAAGGCGCCGTTGGCGCCGGCCTCGGCGAACCACAGGTTCACCATCTCGCGCAGCTTGTCCGGGTGCTCGGCGGCCAGGTCATGCAGCTCCGCCCGGTCCACATCGGTGTGGTAGAGCTCCCAGACGTCGTCGTTGAAGTGGCTCCACCCGCTGATGGTCGGGTGGGTGGTGACCGCCTTCCAGCCGTCATGCCAGATCCCCCGGGAGCCGAGCATGGAGTAGAACTGGGCCTGGCGGGCCGAGGGGGCCGACGGGTCACCGAAGCTGTACCGCATGCTCACCCCGTCCAGCCGGGACTGGACATGCCCCCTGATCGTCTCCGGCGGCGTGACGCCCAGCAGGTCCAGGATCGTGGGCACGATGTCGATCGCGTGGTGGTACTGGCGGCGGATCTCGCCGCCGTGGCCCACCACCGACGGCCAGGAGATGATGCACGGGTCGGCGGTGCCGCCGTTGAACTCATACCGCTTCCACATCTTGAACGGCGTGTTGAACGCCATCGCCCACCCGGTGCAGTAGTGGTTGTAGGTCTTCGGGCCGCCGAGCTCGTCGAGCATCGCGAGGTTCTGCTGCAGGTCATCGGGGATGCCGTTGAAGAACTTGTTCTCGTTGACCGACCCGTCCGGGCCGCCCTCGCCGGATGCTCCGTTGTCCGAGACCACGATCACCAGCGTGTTCTCCAGCTGGCCGGTCTCTTCCAGGTAGTCCAGGAGCCGCCCGACATGGTGGTCGGCGTGCGCCAGGAACCCGGCGTACACCTCGGCCATCCGGGCGAACAGGCGCTTCTCATCCGCCGACAGCGAGTCCCACGGCTTGGTGTAGTCCAGCGGCGGGAACGGCTCGCCCCTCGGGCCGGTCCTGGTCTGCGGGGTGCCGATCGGGTTGAGCGGGGGCAGCTCGGTACCGGCCGGGACGATGCCCATCTGCTTCTGCCGGGCCAGGATCTGCTCGCGCATCGCCTCGTAACCCATGTCGAAACGGCCCCGGTACTTCTCGATCCACTCCCTCGGGGCGTGGTGCGGCGCGTGGCACGCGCCCGGGGCGTAGTACAAGAAGAACGGCTTGTCCGGCGCGACCGCCTTGGCGTCGTTGATGAACTCGATGGCCTTGCCGGTGATGTCGCCGGTGAAGTGATAGCCCTCCTCGGGGGACTTCGGCTGGTCGACGGGGTGGTTGTCGTAGACGAGCTCGGGGTACCACTGGTTGGTCTCCGCGCCGAGGAACCCGTAGAACCGCTCGAACCCGCGGCCGGTGGGCCAGTTCCGCCGGGTCGAGGCGAGGTTCATCTCGACCGTGGGGCACAGGTGCCACTTGCCCACCAGGTAGGTGTTCCAGCCCAGCTCGCCCAGGATCTCGGAGATCATGCCGTTCTCCGGCGGGATCGTGCCGCTGGCGTTGGGGAACCCGACCGCGGCCTCGGTGATGCACGCCATGCTGTTGCGCGTATGGTTGCGCCCGGTCAGCAGGCACGAGCGGGTCGGCGAGCACAGCGCCGTCGTGTGCCACTGGGTATAGCGCACCCCCTGCGCGGCGATCCGGTCGATGTTGGGCGTCTCGACCGGCCCGCCGTAACAGCCCAGGGCAGAAAAGCCCACGTCGTCGAGCACGATATAGACCACACTCGGGGCCCCGTCCGGCGCCCTGGGCGGCTCGAACGGCGACCAGTCCGGCACCGAGTCGCGGATATCGGCGTTGATCGTGCCCTTGAACGGCTCGTGCATGATCGCTCCCCTGGTTCCTGGCGCAAACCCACCACGGTGATCGTCATGCCGGACCTGCCCGCAGGCATCACCCGCCAGGGAGGATTACCCGGCAGGCCCCCCGCCGTGCCGCGAGGCCGGCGCGAGCGGTGATGCGAGGGACACGTTCGTGAACGACTTCGTCGCGGCCTGGGACAAGGTGATGAACCTGGACCGGTCTGACCTCGCCTGACCGTGACGTCCAGCTCGGTGCCGGGGCTCTGGGTGCCTATTCACCCATCCCCGGCATCGAAAAAACACTGCTGCCAAGAATGTCCGCGGGCTCGATGCGCATGAGGTCATCTTTGCTGCGGCTCAGCTCAGGATCGGCGGCCAGCCGGTAGGCGTGGCGGAGCCTGGCACGTTCCAGCTCGTTGCGCACGCTCCGGGCGTTGGCGAATCGGGGCTGCTGCATCCGCAGGGTCAGGTAGTTGCGAAATGTCACCTCGGCCGCGTCAGAAAGATAATAGGACGCGCGGTCCAGCATCCTGCTTCCGATGGCGACCAGCTCGTCCAGCTCGTAGGCGGCGAAGTCGAGGTGGTGGGCGATCCGCGAGCTCATGCCGGGATTGCACTCGAAGAATTCATCCATCCGGTCCTTGTAGCCCGCCAGGATTACCACGAGTTTGTCGCG